>JAFTKV010000108.1 GCA_017453085.1 Clostridia bacterium | reverse complement strand
TTGCTGCACGGAGCTTAGCGTCCAGGTTGGACAGAGGCTCGTCAAGCAGGAATACCTTAGGCTCACGAACGATTGCACGACCCAGTGCAACACGCTGCTTCTGACCACCGGACAGCTGCTTGGGACGACGGTCCAAGAGGTGGGTGATGTCCAGGATCTTAGCAGCCTGTTCAACCTTTCTCTTGATCTCATCCTTAGGAACCTTGCGCAGCTTCAGACCGAAAGCCATGTTGTCGGCAACGGTCATGTGAGGATACAGAGCGTAGTTCTGGAACACCATCGCGATGTCACGATCCTTAGGAGCAACGTCGTTAACCAGCTTGTCGCCGATGAACAGCTCGCCCTCGGTGATCTCTTCCAGACCTGCGATCATACGCAGAGTGGTGGACTTACCACAACCGGAAGGTCCTACGAAAATGATAAATTCCTTATCCTTAACTTCGAGACAGAAGTCGGATACAGCGGTAACGCCGCCGGGATACTTCTTGTAAATGTGTCTGAACGAAAGTCCTGCCATAATTAGCCTCCTGATGCGTTGCCTGTTCCGGCAACATAATTTTTCTAATTTACTGTATATATTGTAGCACGAAATTGTGAACAAATAAAGAACTTCGCAAAACAAACTTCTGCGCTCATACTTGTGCAGTTTGTACAATTTTCACACAAGAGTGTTGTCTTTCGCGCCTATTCGGGCATTCGATGCTCTAATTTATGAGTGTTTCCCGTGATCCTCCAGCATTTTGACCTCATTTTCGGTGAGATACCGCCATTCCCCACGGGAAAGCTCGGGAGGGAGTGCGATTCCCGCAAAGGAAATGCGCTCCAAAAAAGTGATCCGATTGTCCACCGCCTCCAGCATTCGCTTGATCTGATGATATTTTCCCTCGGTGAGGGTGATGAGATAATTCCCGCTCTCCCCTTCCCGTTCCACCTTACAGGGAGCGGTGGTATAGCCGCCGATGTCCACTCCCGCAGACAGACGCTCCATATCCTCGTCAGAGAGAGGCGTGCGGGCGGTGAAGCGGTAGCACTTCTCCACGTGATGCTTGGGGGACAGCAGCCGATGGGAGAGCGGTCCGTTGTTGGTCAGCAGCACGAAGCCCACGGTGTACTTGTCCAGTCGGCCGCAGGGGAAAAGAGACAGCCGCTGCAGCTGCTCGGGCAAGAGGTCGATCACGGTCATGTCGCCATCCTCAGTGGCGGAGACCACGCCCTCGGGCTTGTTGAGGATAATATAGGTATATTTCCGATAGACGATCTCCTCGCCGCGGAAGGTGAGGAGGTCTCGCTCCGGATCCATTTGCTCGGAGGCGGAGCGGACGGCGCGCCCGTTTATCAGCACCTCGCCGCGACGCACCGCTTTCCCCGCCTCGGAGCGGGAGCAAGTGCCCGTTTCGGTCAAAAACTTGTCGATTCTCATTGCATTTTCACACACTTTCCGATCTTGCGCATCCCCGACACATCTGCTCCGTCAGTGATTTTCGAGGGACTTTTGAGCCATTTTACCACACTCTGATTTTTTTGTAAAGACCGTACAAAAAAGTTCACAAAGAATTTGAAAATTCCTAAAAATTGCAAGTTGACAACTCCCCCTATTCTGTAGTACAATTAGATTGAACGAGTCTTACATTTTGACGATGTAAAACCTCCAAAATTCGACATTTTATGCGTTTTTCGATACACCGGATCGTTTGGGAAAGGAGGGTCTGTATGAAGCGCATGACTGTATTTTTGCTCCTGATCGGCATACTGGCGTCTTCTCTGCCCCCCTTGAACGCGCTAGCCACAGCCGAGCCGGGAAGCGAATCCTCCTCGCAAACCACAACCGACAGCGAGGCCTCCGGCGAGTCCGAGGATCCCGATCCGCCGCTCACCGCCGAGCCGACCGATCCGGATCAGCCAATCACAGAAGAGCCTCCTACAACGGTAGAGCCTCCCGTAACAGTCGATCCCCCCGCAACTACCGATCCGCCTGTAACTGAGGATCCGCCGGTCACCGAGGATCCTCCCGTTATCGATTACAGTGCGCTGCTGTTTGACGAGCTCTGTATCGCTATCGACAAGGCACAGACCCTCTGCTCCATTTCCACACCGGAGCAGCTGGACACCGCACTGCTGCAGGAGGTCTGCACCCGTATATTGGAGCGAGTTCCCCGATTCTTTTATCTGCAGGCCATCGACATCGCTATCGTCACCCTGCCCTCCCCCGATGCGGACGGCAATCTCTATCGCTACGATCTGCGCCCCATTTATTCCATCACTCCCGGTGTGGAGCTGGGAGCGGCCAAGGCTTACGTAAAAGAAGAAACCGACGCCATTCTGGAGCAGATCCCCTCCGGTCTCACCCAAATGGAGCAGGCGCTCTTCCTGCACGATTACCTGTGCACCTCCTTCGCCTACGACGGCACACACACGGTGGGCGATCTGTATAACCTCCTGCAAAGCGGACACGGTGTCTGCCGCGCGTACGTTGCGCTCTACGCTTATCTGCTGGATCAGATCGGCATTGCCAACGATTTCGCCGTCAGTCCCGAGATGAACCATATCTGGAACATCATCGAGCTGGACGGCCGTTGGTATCACGTGGATCTGACCCGCGACGACCCCGCGATCGATCACCCCGGGCGCGCACTGCACACCAACTTCCTGCTCAGCGACGACGGCATAGCCAAGACCGGACACTACGGCTGGAGCGCCCCCTATGTCTGCGACTCCGATCTGTACGAAGCCTCTCCTCTGCCCGATCTGACCGGTGCGATCCTCTTCCTTCCCGACGGGCGGTACGCCATCAGCAAAAGTTCGCGCGCGCTGACCAAGGTGGACTTCACCACCCTCACCGCAGAAACGGTAGCCGATCTTACCCTGCTCCGCTGGGAGGTCTGGGAAAGACCCGGCAGCCTGTACAAGGATCAGTTTATCAATCTGTGCTACGACGGTTATCTGATCTATCTCAACGGTCCGGATACTATTTGGAGCTACGATCCCGCAAGCGGCGAGCTGAATCCGCTCGTCGAGCACCATCCCTCTGTCGGCTACCTGTACTCCCTGACCGTGGAAGGCCATACATTGATCAGCCATATCGGCACAGCCCCCGGAGACGCTCCCACGACCGTTCAGTATACCACGCCTCACCGCTACGGGGATGCCGAAGGCGAGCTGTTCACCGGTCGCCATTGCCTTTTGTGCGACCATATCGACCATTCTCTGACCCCCGTGCAGGATGATTTCTTTACTGCGCTGCTGTCTCACCGCACCGCCGGCGAAGGGATTCACGATCTTCGCCTGCTCCTGCTGGTCAGCAAGGCGCAGCTGACCTTGTCCTCTCCGCTGACCGTCACGCTGACCCTCCGCTCTGCGGAAGGCGAACGATCGGTCACCAGCCGGCTGTCTGCAGACGATCACGGTCTGCTGCTGATCTACGAGCGGGCGATAGCAGGCGGCATCGAATACGCTCCCGCAGACGGCTGCGAGCTGCTCGGGCTGATCCTGCGGAATCTGGACGACGGCAGCTACGATGCGGTCACACTGACCGTATCCACAGATGATGCGGTACTCTACCGTGCAGAGCTCCCCGTGGAGCAGCTCTTCCCGCCTCCTGCCCCCGACACCGACGAACCGCCCTCCACTAACCTCCCGGAGACGAGCATTCCTGCAACGGACGTCCCTGCGACAGACATCCCCACAACCGTTGAGCCCACTACAATCGAGCCTGTGACCGGAGAGCTTCCCGACACCAACCTCCCTGCGACGAGCACACCCACGACCGGGGACGCTCCGATCACACTGCCTGCCGTGACCGGCGCATCGGATAGCGACGAATCTTCTCAAACCCAATAAAAAAGAGCAACCGAAGTTGCTCTTTTTTATTATGTAAAATTAGTGCTTTTTCTTTACGATCACAACGATCACGACTACTGCAATCACTGCAACCACAGCGATCACTATGGGAATCAGGATAGAACCGTCATCCTCTTCTGCATCAACGGTAGGAGCATCGGTAGTAGGAGCGTCAGTGGTGGGAGCATCGGTAGTGGGAGCGTTGGTAACGGGAGGATCTACAGGATCGTCTGTTGCAGGAGGATCCACGGGATCATCGGTTGCGGGAGGATCTACGGGAGTATCGCCCGCGTTATTCACGGGGACCAGAGAGGTCAGCTGAGAACCGCCGCAGCGTGCGCCGAAGCCGTAACGCGCACCGGTGAGGGGATCTTCATCGGTATAAGAAACAGTTGCATCGTAGCCCTCGATAGAGCCTGCAATTTCCAGCTTGCCGTCAACCATCTTAAAGGTTGCAGTAATCGTAGCGGTCTCTGCGCCCTTGTAGAGATAGCCGTCAGCGATCGTTGCTTCTGCGAGAACGGTCAGCTTGTCGTCGTGCACTACCGTACCGCCCTTTGCCAGAACCAGCTTGGTGGTAGGAGCACTTTCAACGTGATCGTCGTCGATTCTGCCCTGCGATACGAACAGAACGTAATACTCGGGAGTGTAGTTGGCGTTCTTCCAAACGGTTACGTTCTTTTCAGCCTCCAGGCCGAAGATGATACCGGTGAGGAAGTTATCAACCGCATTACCGTTACCGGGCTTTACGGTAGCCGTCAGAGAGCCGTCGGTAAGAGGCAGGGTATCGTTATCAATGATAAAGGTGGTTGCCCAAGTGTCATGGGTCAGTGCGGTATCGGTAATCGTGATTTTACCGCCGTCGTTGTTCCAAGGGCCGCCGGAGAAATAACCGGTCAGGGTCTTGTCGCCTACCTTAGCAAAGGGCAGAGCCTTGCCGCCTTCAACACCCACATCGGGATTCTTTTCGGCAGTAGTGATATTGATGTTGGTGTAGATAACGTTTGCGCCGCCTGCACGCAGACCAACGCGAGTACCGGTCAGCGGTCTGCCGTCACAGTAATCGTATACCAGTGCGCCGTTGCCATAGATCTTGATATGACCGTCGCCATCATACTCAACCTTCATATCAACGGTGGCATTCTTCTGGAAGTTGGGGATGGGCATAGACTTCATCCAGCACCAGCCCAGACCTTCACCGGTCTTGGCAAGGATCATTTCGCCGGTGTTGTTGTTGGCAAATACGAAATAATAACGGTCGGTGGATTCCCAGAAATCCATCGATTCGCCTTCCAAACCGAAGACAACGCCATTGTCGCCACCGTTGGTGGTCATGGTCCATTCGATGGTGCCCGCTTCGAATTTCTGATCGAATACAAAAATCGAACCGCCGGCATCATTGGTGAGGCCTTCTGCAGTATTGGTCCAGGTCTTCGTGCCGACGGGCGCGCCGGTAGCAGCTGCACCGTCCACTTTGGCAACCGGAACCTCGGGGTTAGCTGTGGCATCTGCCGAAACTGCAAATACGGGCAGCATACAAGCCAGCATTGCAATCACGACGAGTACGGAAAATAGTTTTTTCATCATTTTTACCTCCTGATGATATTATCGGAAAAGCCGTCTGCCAATCCGATTGATTAAGTTCATTTTAACAAACGAAACCAAAAATGTCAATAGAACACAACCTTCATTGGCGTTTCGACTGACTTTTCGTCATTTTGCACAATTCTTACATTCAAAACAATCGGCTTACTCCGAATCGCCTTTTCAGTATGCACAAAAACATTTACATATACCAAAACATCCCTCTCGCAAGAGAGGGATGTTTGAGGATGATTAGTTGTAGTTTCTCTTCTTGGATACGATTACAGCAGTGCCCAGCAGTGCCAGAGTAGCAACTGCAACTGCCATGGTGGTCATATCGCCGGTCTTGGGGGAGGTTTCCTCTGTCTGATCGGGAGTAGGCTCCTCAACTTCATAAACGGCAGTCATTGCGCCAAGGGTGGAACCGTTTTCACGAGCC
>JAFTKV010000107.1 GCA_017453085.1 Clostridia bacterium | reverse complement strand
GTCATGGTCCAAAGACTACGATCGGTCTGGAATTGCTATCGTAAATTTTATTCTTTTGATATAATTTTCTGTTTGAGGTTATTATGGATACTGTAAAACTAAGTGAACTGTTATTTCCCCACATTAAGAAGTTGCCTGCTGAGGTAGAGGCAGACTTCCCTGCCCGCAATCTGCCCGAGGGTGCAAAGGTGACCCGTCTGGCACCCAGCCCCACAGGCTTTATGCACTTCGGTACCCTCTTCCCTGCGCTGGTTAACGAGCGCCTTGCCCATCAGTCGGGCGGTGTGTTTTTCCTCCGCATCGAGGACACCGACGCAAAGCGTGAGGTCAAGGGCGCTGAAAAGGATCTGATCGATACGCTGGCGTACTACCACATCCACTTCGATGAGGGTGCGGTCATGGGCGGCGACAATGGTGCTTACGGCCCCTACCGTCAGAGCCATCGTGCTGAGATCTATCAGACCTTTGCCAAGCAACTGGTAGCTGAGGGCAAGGCATATCCCTGCTTTACCACCGACGAGGAGCTGGAGGCACTTGCACAGGTGGATAAGAAGGCGGAGATCAAGAACAAGGACTGGCACGCCGATACCACCGAGCAAAAGGAAGCGATGCTCAAGCTCCGTGATATTACCATTGAAGAGGTGGAGGATCATCTGGCAGCCGGACACGCATTCCTGATCCGTATCAAGGCGGACGGCGATCCTGCCAAGAAGACTCCCTTTACCGATCTCATTAAGGGTAAGCTGGAGGTCCCCGAGAACGACGAGGACTTTGTCCTGCTGAAGAGCGACGGCATTCCTACCTACCACTTTGCGCACGCAGTAGACGACCATCTGATGGGCACTACGCACGTGATCCGCGGTGAGGAGTGGCTGCCCTCTCTTGCAAAGCATATTATGCTGTTTCGTTATCTGGGCTTTAAGATGCCCAAGTATATGCATATCGCTCAGCTGATGAAGATGGAGGGCAACTCCAAGAAGAAGCTGTCCAAGCGGGACAACGGTGCGGCACTCTCCGATTACCGTGTGACCGGTTATGCGCCCGAGAGCGTTATCGAATACGTGATGACCCTGCTCAACTCCAATTACGAGGATTGGCGTCGGATGAATCCCACGCTCCCCTACTCCGATTTCCCCTTCAGCATCAAGAAGATGTCCACCTCCGGTGCGCTTTTTGATTTCGATAAGCTTAACGACGTCAGCAAGAATACCGTTGCAGCGATGAGTGCAAAGACGGTTTACGATTACACCGTTGACTGGGCGAAGTCCTACGATCCCGAATTCGCGGAAGTGTTCGGCAGAGACGAGGCATACTCCACACGTATCCTCTCCATCGGCAGAGGTGGTAAGAAGCCTCGTAAGGACATTACTGTTTGGGGAGATGTTAAGCCTTACGTTTCACTCTTCTTCGACGAGTATTTCGCCGTAATCGACGCTTATCCCGAGAATTTCGACAAGGCGGACGTGAAAGCAGCGCTTACCGCGTTCCGTGATACCTACGATCCCTCTGTGGACAACAATGCGTGGTTTGAGGGCTTGAAAGTGATCGCCGAGTCCTTGGGCTTTGCCGCAGAAGTCAAGGCTTACAAGGCCTCTCCCGAGGCGTACAAGGGTCACGTCGGTGACATCAGCACCTTCCTGCGCATCGCTGTCGCCGGCAAGACTACTTCCCCCGATCTATACGAGATCATGCAGATCATCGGCTATGACAGAGTGATCGCCCGTCTCAATGCGCAGATCGATACTCTTTGATTGATACTACTAATAAGGAGAATCCAATAATGGAAGAAATTGCAAGCAATTTTATACACGAGATTATTGATGAAGATCTCGCCGCAGGCGTGAACAATACCGTTCACACCCGTTTTCCGCCCGAACCCAACGGCTATCTGCACATCGGCTCGGCAAAGGCAATCTATATCAACCACAGCACCGCAAAAAAATACGGCGGTCTGTTCAACCTCCGCTACGACGATACCAACCCCACCAAGGAAGATACCGAATATGTAGACTCCATCTACGAGGATCTGAACTGGCTGGGTGCAATCCCTACCGGCGGTGTTTACTACGGCTCTGATTATTTTGATAAGACCTACGAGCTGGCGGTTCAGCTGATCAAGGACGAAAAGGCGTTTGTTTGTGATCTAACCAAGGAAGAGATGAGCGAGTACCGCGGCACTCTGACTCAGCCCGGCAAGGAATCCCCTTGGAGAAACCGCTCCGTAGAGGAGAACCTCGATCTGTTTGAGCGGATGAAGAACGGCGAATTTCCCGATGGATCTAAGACCCTGCGTGCCAAGATCGATATGGCATCGCCCAACATCAATATGCGCGACCCTGCCATCTACCGCATCGTCCGCGCCCATCACCACCGTCAGGGCGACAAGTGGTGCATTTATCCCATGTACGACTTCGCACATCCTATTCAGGATGCACTGGAGGGCATCACCTATTCTCTCTGCTCGCTGGAGTTTGAGAATCACCGTCCCCTCTACGATTGGGTTGTGCAGAACTGCGGATTTACCGTAAATCCTCCCAAGCAGAGAGAGTTTGCACGTCTGAACGTTACCTATACCGTAATGAGTAAGCGTTACCTCCGTGTACTGGTTGAGAATGCTCTGGTAGACGGCTGGGACGATCCCCGTATGCCCACCCTTTGCGGCCTGCGCAGACGCGGCTATACTCCTTCTGCAATCTTTGATTTCATCAAGCGTGCCGGTATTGCCAAGACCGACAGCCTTGTAGAGATCGAGCTGTTGGAGCACTGCATCCGTGAGGAGCTGAACACCACTGCTCCCCGTCGCATCTGTGTGACCGAGCCCGTGAAGGTTATTATCGACAACTATCCCGAGGATAAGGTGGAATACTTCCCTGTTTCCAACAATCCTACCGATCCCGAAGCCGGTACCCGTGACGTTCCCTTTACCAAGGAGCTGTATATCGAAGCGTCCGACTTTGCAGAAGTTCCTCCTCCCAAGTTCTTCCGTCTGAAGCCCGGCGGAGAGGTTCGTCTGATGGGCGCATATATCATCAAGTACGAGTCTGTAGAAAAGAACGAGGACGGTAGCATCAAGGCGATCCACTGCACCGCCGATCTGGCTGTGGGCAACGGCAATCCTACCGATCGCAAGATTAAGGGTACGATCCACTGGGTGTCTGCTACTAACTGTGTGGATCTGGATCTGAAGCTGTACGATAAGCTTTTCACCATTCCCAACCTCAACGATATGCCCGAAGGCGCTACCTACAACGACTTTTTGAATCCCGATTCTCTGAAGACCCTCAGTGGCGCAAAGGCTGAGTTGGCTGTTGCTGACGCTAAGGATGGGGACAAGTTCCAGTTTGTTCGCATGGGCTACTTCTGCAAGGACAGCAAGTACCCCGGCACCTTCAACCGTGTGGTTACTCTCAAGGATAGCTACAAGCCTGCCAAGTAAATAATATGATAGCCTCCCACTGTATCCAAGTGATCCAGTGGGAGGTTTTTGCATCCAACCATTGGTTTCAAATCGTCAAACATTTGGTTTATTGACTATCTGTACATCGTATGCTATAATGAAATCATGAAAGCTTTCCCAAATACTTACGAAAGAGAGTCTGTTATGAATAAATCGATTTCCGAAAAAATATGCGCAATGCGCAAAGCGCGAAAACTAACACAGGAACAGCTTGGCGAGAAGTTAGGGGTATCGGGACAAGCTGTGAGCAAATGGGAAAACGGTACGAGTATGCCTGATATTCTGTTGCTGCCGGAGCTCTGCGATATACTCGGTGTTTCCGTAGATGCATTGTTAGAAATGCCTGTATCCCAAAAACGAAAGAATGTAGTTGCCGATTTTTGTGAATACGCCCGAGAGACTGGGCGAAGTCAAGCTATTTTGGATGCAATCGGACGCTTGTTTAATGACTGTGGTATCAATCATGGCGGTAATAATGTATTTTTTAGTTCAACAGAGATTCGTTTGAGCGACGAAAAAGGACTTGGATTTATCCTTGCCGGGGATGAATACAAAAAAGCATGCTTGGAGATGCCTAATGATGACATCATATGTTTTCTGAACGTCTTGACAGACGATACATGTCTATCAGTCATCAAGATGATCTCAGTGGATAATGCTGTGACTACAAACGAAATTCAAGAAGCGCTTGCGCTGGATGAAAACACAGTAGATAGAGTTTTATTAGGGCTCATGAAGCGAAATCTAATTTGTGTTGGTATAGATGACCGAGGAAAGCGCGGATATATGCAAGCAGCTAATATGGTTGGAATTTGGATGGCACTTTGCGGATGCTGTTTAGCAGGTTGCGGCAGTGAGATAATAGGTAGTTTCTGGATGTCAAGAAAGTAATATGCACGAGTTGCATTCAATTGATTCTTCAAAATATTGTCAAAGCCACAACAGGTATCCGTTGTGGCTTTGACAATGTATTATAAAATATCTCATACATCCTGTTTTTTCGATGTAACGAACTCTTCATACGTTCCGCGGAAATCAGTAATACCGTCGGGACGGATCTCGATAATGCGGTTGGCAACAGTGTTGATCAGCTCATAGTCGTGGGAGGAGAGGATCAGATTACCCTTAAACTCGGACAGACCGTTGTTGACTGCGGTGATGGATTCCAGATCCAGATGGTCGGTAGGCTGATCGACCAAGAGAAAGTTGGAGCCGATCAGCATCATACGAGAGAACATACAGCGCACCTTCTCGCCACCGGAAAGGACGTTGACAGACTTATATACGCTGTCGCCCGAGAAGAGCATTCTGCCCAGAATACCGCGGATATAGGTCTCGGTCTGATCCTTTGACCACTGGCGCATCCAGTCCAGCATATTCTCCTCGTGTCCGGAGAAATATTCGGTGTTATCGTGGGGAAAATAGGAACGGGTAATAGAAACGCCCCATTTGATGTTTCCGGCTTCCGGTTCCGTTTCTTCCGCCAGCAGTCGGAACAGCTCGGTGACTGCCATTTCATTGCCCACGAACGCAATCTTATCGTCCTTGGCTACGCTGAAGTTTACTTTGGAGAAGAGAGGGCTTCCGTCGGGACCGATCTTGGAGAGATTGGTAACGGTAAGGATATCCTTGCCTGCGGTGCGGTCCATATCAAAGCCGATGTATGGATAGCGACGGCTGGAGGCGGGCAGCTCTTCAACCGTCAGCTTTTCGATCAACTTACGGCGTGAGGTTGCCTGGCGGGATTTGGATTTGTTTGCAGAGAAACGGGCGATAAATGCTTGCAGATCCTTGATCTTTTCCTCGTTTTTGCGGTTCTGCTGCTTGATCATACGCTGGATCAGCTGGCTGGATTCGTACCAGAATTCGTAGTTACCTACGTACATCTTGATACCGTTGTAGTCGATATCCACGATGTTAGTGCAGACGTCATTCAAAAAGTGACGGTCGTGGGAGATGACCAGAACGGTGCCGAAATAATCGGCGAGGAAGTCCTCCAGCCAAGTGACGGCATCCAGATCGAGGCCGTTGGTAGGCTCGTCCAGCAGGATGATGTCGGGATTTCCGAAGAGCGCCTGTGCCAGCAGAACCTTGACCTTCAGTTTTTCGGAAATGTCACTCATAGGCACGTACAACAGGTCAATATCCACGCCAAGTCCCTGCAGAAGCTTTGTTGCATCGGTCTCGGCATCCCAGCCGTTCAGCTCGGCAAATTCTGCCTCCAGCTCAGAGGCACGGTCGCCGTCCTCATCGGTAAAATCCTCTTTGGCGTAGAGCGCATCCTTTTCCTGCATGATGTCGTAGAGCCGCTGATTGCCCATAATAACGGTATCGAGGACTGTGTATGCGTCATAGGCAAAATGGTCCTGCTTCAGCACCGACATTCGCACGGTGGAGGGAATGGAGACCTCGCCGGTAGTCGGCTCCAGCTCGCCACAGAGAATGCGGAAGAAGGTGGATTTGCCGGCACCGTTAGCACCAATGACGCCGTAGCAGTTGCCGGGGGTAAACTTCAGGTCGACGTTTTTGAACAGCGTCTGACTGCCGAAGTGAAAGCTTAAATTATTAACAGTAATCATGATAACTCCTTGTATTTTGCATAACTATATAAGTATACCATATATTTATCGGTTTCGCAAGACAAAAAGCAAAAAAACAAACCGATTCTATAAAAATCGGCTTGTCTTTGATTATAATTTTTGAATTTCTTGATAAATGGATTGCATTTTTGCATCGATCTCCGCAATCTCGTTGGCGCATCTGAGCATATCTTCGCCGATGGAGGCGGGGATTTCTTTTTCGGTTTTATATCGAAGATCGTGCTCAAGGCTTGCCCAGAAGTCCATAGCAACGGTTCGAAGCTGAACCTCCACGGTCACCTTTTCGGTGCGTTCGGATAGAAATACGGGGACTCTC
>JAFTKV010000017.1 GCA_017453085.1 Clostridia bacterium | reverse complement strand
GTAGGATTGCTTACACTTAGGCAGATAATTGCCGATCACCACGAACATCACGCCCAAAAAGAGATACATAACGAATGCCATATTGATCTGTACGCCCAGCGCATAAGCAAAGCACAGACTTTCCATCAGCAGCGAGACCACGGGGCAGATCCACAGAACGATACCAAACATCTTTTTGGGGATGTTCTGCTTTTTCGGATCAAATGAGGTGCCCAGCACGCACACCCAATGAAAAAACAGCAAAATGGCGGGCAGAGCAAATATGGCAAAGGGCTTGGAGCTCCAGCCGTCCGCCGTGCCGTCGGGACCGAAATGGGTGGGGATCTTGTCGGGCAGGGTGTTCCACAAAATCAAACCTGCAAGAGAGGGAAGCATCGTCACCAGCGAGGTGAAGAGTAGCTTCCATTTGTTATCCTTTAGAATAGTTTTCATGACTGATCTCCTTTCAGATCGGCGAGGAAGAGCATGATCTCCTCCAGCACCGATGCATTCAGCTCGTAATAGATAAATTTTCCTTCCCGCCGATCACGGATCAGGTCGGCATCCTTCAGTACCGACAGATGACGGGAGATTGCCGCGCCGGTAATGTCATACCGTTCTGCGATCTCGCCCGCAGACAGAGTGCCGCCCTTCAGCAGCTTCAGGATCGACCTTCGGGTTGGATCGGCAAGTGCGCGCAGAGTGTCCTGCATGGCCACGGTCAGATCGCCTCCTCATTTAACATTTAACTTAATTGTTAAATGTATTGTAGCACGAAAAAACACTATTGTCAAGAGGGAAGAACCACAAAAAAGTGCGTAGGGACGGTATTTTTTGAATCAATTTTTACAAAACAGCCAAAATCTATTGACATTTTGAGGGAAATGAGCTATAATCATACTGCAGATGAAACTTTTTGCGGATCGTTCTGCGAAAACGCAGCGTAGAAGAGCAGCGAAATCCTGCGTTGTTGTGATCTGCTTTTTTTGTCCGCTTCACTCTCTGGTCGTTTTGTACCGATGAAGTGGATCCTATCATTAGAACTTCCTGTATATTCATCATAGAACAGAAAAAGGAGTACATACCAATGAGTGTAAAAATTATTTCTGACAGCACCTGCGACCTGTCTCCCGAGCTGATTGCCAAGTACGGTATTCATATCGTTCCCTTGCACATCGTACTGGGCGACAAGGAATTCGCCGACGGTGCGTCTATTACCCCCGATGAAATCTACGAGTGGTCGGATGCCAACAAGGCTACCCCGAAAACCTCCGCGCTGGGTCTGGAGGAGGCTGTTGAGGTCTTCAAGCCCATGTTGGCGGACGGCAGCGAGCTGGTCTGCTTCTCTATCTCGGGCACTATGTCCACCACCTGCAACGTGATGCGTCTTGCCGCACAGGATCTGGACGCCGCAGACCGTATATTCGTTATCGACTCCGAAAACCTGTCCACCGGTATCGGACTGCAGGTGCTGGAGGCAGCTGAAATGGCAGCGGCGGGCAAATCCGGTGCCGAGATCGCCGCACACATCGAGGCGATCCGTCCCAAGGTGCGGGCAAGCTTCGTGGTAGACACCCTGACCTACCTCCACCGTGGCGGCAGATGCGGCGGTCTGGCAGCACTGGCAGGTGCCGTTCTGAAGCTCCATCCCAGAATCGCCGTTGTGGACGGTAAGATGGGTGCAGGCAAGAAGTATCGCGGCGTAATGAAGAAGGTTATCCTGGAATACGCAAAGGATATGGAAGCCGAGCTGCTGGATGCAGAATCCAAGCGTGTGTTCATCACTCACTCGGGCTGCGAGGATTCCGTCATTGCCGAGGTCAAGGCCTATCTGGAGAGTCTGAACTACTTCGACGAGATCCTGATCACCCGCGCCGGTTGCGTGGTATCCAGCCATTGCGGCCCCGGCACTCTGGGCGTGCTGTTTATTGCAAAATAATAACCCAAACGGCATGGATCCTGTTGATCTGTGCCGTTTTGGCATCATATAGGAGAAATAATGAAAAATATTCTTTTTATCGGAAATAGTTACACCTACTACAGCGATATGCCCGAAGCTATCTTCGCTCCCATGGCAGAGCTTGCGGGCTATCCTTGCAACGTCACTTCCGTCACTCACGGCGGCTATTTTCTCTATCAGTTTGCCGCCCCTGAAAACGAGGAGGGAAAGCGGCTTCGCTCGACTATTGCGGGCAATCACTACGACACAGTCGTCCTGCAGGATCACAGTGTCGGTCCCATCTTCAAAAGAGAAGAGTTCGAAAAAGCGGTGGGCGATCTGATGAAGCTGTTCGGCGATTATGCAGATCAGTTCGTGCTCTACGCCACCTGGGGACGCCATCCCGACAGCCCCGATCTTGCGAGATTCGGTCTGACCAATCCTGAAATGACCGCAAAACTGTCGGAAGCATACAACGAAGTGGGCGAACGCTACGGAATTAAAGTAGCGGAAGTGGGCAAAGCCTTCGCCGCCCGCCGTGCGGCGCACCCCGAAGATGAGCTGTACGATCCCGATCTGACCCACCCCTCCAAGCTGGGCAGCACCGTCGCCGCCGAGACGATCCTGCGGGTGATCATGGGAGAAAAATGATGAATAAACCCCGCGTAATCTGCCATATGCTCACCTCTGTTGACGGCAAGGTGACCGGCGATTTTCTCAGTCTTGCCGACGTTGCCGATGGGGTGGAGGAGTATTATCGCATCAACCGTGCATTTGCCGCCGACGCCTACGCTTGTGGGCGTGTGACGATGGAGGGAAGCTTCACCGGCGGTGCGCAGCCCGATCTTTCTGCGTACGCTCCCTGCGAGGGACATCCCACCGGCTTTGCCATGGACTTTTCCGACGAAATCGACCGCCGCTATTTTGCCGTTGCCTTTGACCGAAAGGGAAGTCTTGGTTGGAGCGGCAACCTCATCGAAGATGCCGACCCCGGCTACGGCGGCGCGCATATTATCGAGATCCTGACCGAAGAGGTAGATTCCCGCTACTACGCCTATCTGGAGGAGCGGAAGATCTCGTATATCGTGGCAGGCAAGTACGATATTGCCGTCCCCTTTGCGTTGTATATGCTCCAATACGTGTTCGGCGTCAACACTCTGCTGCTGGAGGGCGGAAGTGTGTTGGACGGTGCCTTCCAGCGATCCGGCATGATCGACGAGCTGAGTCTGGTCAGCGTTCCCGTGGTTGGAGACAAGGATGACAAGCCGCTGTTTTGGGATAGCGTGCAGGAGTCGTACCGTCTCACCGAGGCAAGACCTCTGGACTCCGGTGCGCTGTGGCTGCGGTATCAAAAAGTATAATCGCCATTTTAATCCCATCGGTTCTTTCCGATGGGATTGTGTTTCTGGAAAAGAATGTGCAGATACCGATTATCCCAACCGATCGCCGAATTTCCCCGAAACGGTAATCGGGCACGGATTATGGTATACTCTAATCAGACCGGACGAAGGGCATAGTCCGTGCTATCGTTCGGTTAAATCATCGAAAAGGAAATGAATCGAATGTTTACGATTGCCGTATGTGATGATCACAAACCGTTTGCGGATCTTCTGGCAGAGCGGCTGAGGAGCTTGTGTGCTTACCATTTGGAAGAGCAGATTTCGGGTCAGGTATTGGCACCGTTTTATTCGGCGGATCAGGTACTGTCGTACGTGGAACAGCATTCCTTGCAGGTGGTGTTTTTGGATATCGATATGCCGGGGATCAGCGGATTTGAGCTGGCCAAGGAATTGGAAAGATGCTCGGCAGAAACGGTCATCGTTTTCGTATCTGCCTACGATCAGCTGGTATACGATAGCTTTGCATACAGCCCCTTTCGCTTCTTGCGCAAGAATCATTTAGACGAGGAGCTTGCTCCGACCTTTTGTAAGGTACTGGAAAAGTATTTGTACGAGCGGCAAACGATCTGTCTGCAGACCACCGACGGCGAGATGCTGATTCGGATCGCAGACGTGGTTTCCATAGAAAGCGATAAGAACTATTATCTGGTTCATACGGTCGGATGCACCTATCGTTGCCGCGGAACGATGCAGGAGGTGGAGCGGCAGACGGCACCGTACGATTTTATCCGCATTCATTCTGCAATGGTGGTAAATCTGGCGCAGATCGATACGGTCGGCAGCGACGGAATGCTCCGTTTAAGGGACAAAACCGTTGTATACGTAAGCCGTCGCAGACTGCGGCAGTTTCGGGAGGCCTATCTGTTCTACAGTCGAAGGAGGTTTGTCCAATGAGAACACAATCTGTTTATCTGCTGCTTACCTGGTGTTCAGTCGGAATGCTCTGGCTCGGTATGCAGACGTTGGGTGCGATATTGGCAAGGGCCAAATGGTGGCGCACGCTGGCAGGTATATTGTTGCAATTTCCCGTGTTGTGCTGGTCGATGAGTCGTGTCAATGACACGACGCGATACGTAAGCGGCTTTTCCGATCGGCTTTGGATTTGGGTCGCTCTGCCGTTTCTGCTGTTTATCGCCGTGCAATTTTTATTGTGCGGACGAAATTGGCGTCGCGGAATAGATTCTTCCTTGATCCCCCTTGCCGTTGCAGTGATGACCGTGAGCGTATCCCTGAGCATTCATTTTCTGCTTGTGCCGGACGTGATGGATTTGCTGAAGCATTTTATCTACGAATGCAATATCACGTTTGCATGGATTCAGATCGCTGTATCCGTGCTGCTGTTTGGCTCGGCTGTACCGCTTTGTCTTCGAAAAGCTCCGCTTCTGTGCAAATGGATCATCGCTGCGATCTTATTGCTGGCGGGAATTGGATTTGGAATATTTGCTCTGATTCGCAGCGCAATCATTGGCAATTGGATGAATGCAGATGAACAACGGGTATTGTTTACCGCTCTGATGGTGATCGCATTCTATCTGCTGGCGATATTTTATCAGATCAGCCGACAAAGACAATTGTCCTTTGACCGTCAGTTGATCACCGAAAAGAAGCGCTTTGAGGAAGATCGGCACAACGATGC
>JAFTKV010000106.1 GCA_017453085.1 Clostridia bacterium | reverse complement strand
GGTCTCCCTCGATCTCGCTTTCGAGCAGGACGTCCAGAGAGGTCACCGCTCGGCGGGCACGGGAGATGTGCCAGATCAGCAGAACGTGCAGCGCCAGATTGGCCAGGATCACGAAGGTTCGGTTAGAGCCCTCGCCGAACACCGGCACGGCGTTGCCGATCACCAGCCACACGCCGATGATCACGTCCAGCCACAGCAGCAAAAAGGATGCGGTGCGCAAAGGCTCTGCCGACTCACGCATCCAAAGGATCGCCGCCGCAACCATCAGACAGGGGATCGCCATGGCTGCTACCATCGCCACGATCGTCCCCGCCAAATCGGGGGATACGATCCGCAGCATGAACAAAAAGTCTGCCGTCACAGAGGACAGATAGGAGCGCAGCTGTGACGAGCCGTACAGGAGCACCAGATTCAGCACCGAGGATGCCGCCCACAGACCCAACAGGATCCGTCCGATCAGGATGCGACGATGCATCAGCTGTCTGCGGCGGGTCAGCGCGTCGTTGATCTCTTCTTGGTGATTGCGCTTCACGATTGCGCCTCCGTTCCGTCGGTTGCGTGCGGCTTGTCCGCAGGCTCGGCGGACGGCATCTCTGCCGCTTTAGGCTCGGTAAAATAGCCCTCTCCCGCAGGTGCGACCCCGGGGATGAGATCGGGCTCTGCCAGCTCCACCGGAAGCTCTGCATCCCTTGGCTTGCAAAACACGGTGTGGGTGCGCAGCAAGAACAGCAGGATCAGAGTAGCAATGCCCAGCACGGTAAAGGTCATATACAGATTGCCCAGCAGCTGATCCAGCGAGTAGAGCTCCGCCTCGCTCAGCCCGGACACGTCGATGAAGGAGAGCAGGCTCACGGCGTTGAAGCCCATGTGGAAGAGGATGGACACCCAGATGGAATCGTAAGCAAAATAGACGCAGGCCATCACGAAGCCCAACACGCCTGCATACACCATCTGCACGGGGTGCTGATGCACCAATCCGAAGACGGCGGAGGACAGGAGGATCGCCACCGCGCGGGGGAGCGCACGGGCCAGTCTGCCCGTGGTCAGCTGACGGAAGAAGAGCTCCTCGATCAGAGGCGCGCCTATCACGCCTGCCAGCGCGTACAGGGCAAAATCCGTCATATTGTAGGTTGCCTCCATGGACTCGCCGTAGCTTTCCATTACCTCGGGGAACAGGTACTGGATGAACATCATCACGTAATTCAGAAGGCAGCTCATGCCGATGCCCGCCACCAGCGCCAGCGGCAGAGCAAGCATACGGGGCTTCTTCAGTCCCAGCGACGCCATCACGGGGCGGCGGCGCAGAAGGAACCAGACCACCATGGAAGCCAGCAGGATCAGATCCAGCACGATCATCAGCAGATTGCTGTTTTCGTTGAACTGTGCTTCGATCCAATAGCTTGTTTCCATATAATCCAGCCCGTCGGGAGCCGACAGTGCCAGATACAGGTAATAAACGGCGGACGACAGATATTGGACTACCAGATAGAACAGAAAATAGGCAACCGCCGCTCCGATGTTCCGCCAGGGCGAAACCTTTTTCGGAGGTAGAAATCCGGTTTTGGTCAGTTCAGCAGTCATTTCGTACCTCTTTTCTCAGAATGAATTGAACCGCGGAGTTTTATTGCTCCCGAGTGCCGTCGTCTCCGAAAATGGATTTGACGTCAGCCGTGGGCTCCGAGCCCCGATCCTCGGTGAGCAGACCGAAGGGGTCAGTATATTGCTTTTTCGCAGTTTCTTTGGGATAACGGGGCTTTTCCTGCACCACGGGGATCACCATGGTCTTGGCATCGGTGGGAGTGGGAGCAGCCTTGGGAGATGCAGGTGCCTTTGCGGGTGCCTCCGGCTCTGCAGCAACGGGATCTGCCACGGGAACGACAGGACGGGCGGTGCGATTGCCTGTTTCGAAGGAGGGCTGCTTGCCTCGCTTTTTCTTGGGGATGGGTGCCAGATCATCCTCGTCCTCCTCGGTGATCCGCACGGGAGCGGGCACTGCCTTGGGAATCGAAACGGGGGCGGGCTTTTCCGCAGGCACCGCACGACTTGCGGGAGCAGGCTTTTCCACAGGCTGTGAAACGGGAGCTGCCTCCGGCTCGGAAGCGGCTTCGGTTGCCTCGTCGGTCTGCTGATTTGGTGCCATAAACGAAGGATCGTCGTCCAGAAGCGCGGCATAAGCCTTCCGCTCCGCATCCTCCAGAGCCTCCGCCTCTTCCGCTTCCCGTGCCAGCTCCGCTTCTTCTTCGGCATAGATGCCGTCGCACAGCACGGTCACGCCTGCCTGCAGAGCAGACGCCACCGACACCAGCAGCATCACGTAGGGGAGCAGCAGAGCCATGGGCAGCTGATCAGGGAACGCCAGATCAAAAACATGCAGCAGCAGCAGACCGCCGCCAATGGGGGTATGGAACAGGCACGCCAGCAAGACCAGCGGACGGCGCAGAGTTCTTTCTATACAGGCAATCAGCGTGACGCCCAGCGAGCACAGCAGGAGCAGTATTGCAAGCAGCTGCACCGGCAGCAGCGAGAAGAGTGCCAGCTCTGCCGACAGGCAATCCACGACCGCCAGCACCAGTGTCAGCAGCGATACGCCCAGTGCTGACAGGGGAACGATCTTTTTGAACAGATTCATGGTAAAACGCTTCCTTTCCCAAGCGAGCACTCCCGAGGGAGTCCGCGATCATTTTTCTTTTTTCTTCCGATTGAAGATCAGCTTCTTCTGCACGAAATAGTTCACCAGGAAGAACGCCGCCTCGCAGACGATCTTCGCCACCGCCAAGGGCCAGGACTCCAGCAGAAGCAGAGTACCTACCTTGCCGAAGAGGATGACGGTCGCCAGCGAATAATACTGCACCATTGCCTTCCAGTATCCGCCCTTCTTGCGGAATACCAGGAAGTGGTTGACCATAAAATTATACTGGGAGCT
>JAFTKV010000105.1 GCA_017453085.1 Clostridia bacterium | reverse complement strand
CTCCTCTCGCCTGTGGGATGGATGCGCTGGTGCTGGGCTGTACCCACTATCCTTTCGTGCGAGGTGCGATCTCGGCAGCGATCGGCGGTCTGCCCATCTACGACGGCAACGAGGGAATCGCCCGACAGACCCGACGGCTCCTTGCGGAGTCCGACCTCCTGCAGGAGGCAGGGCAGGGCGGCGTGACCATGCTCCGGCGGGGACAATCCCCCGAATTTTTCGGTCTTGCCCGAGAGCTGATCGGCGCTAAGGAAGAGAAGGTGTAACAAGTCTATGGAAAAAATCAAAAAATGGCTGGAAAACTATTGGTATCACTATAAATGGGCAACGATCATCGTCCTGTTTTTCGTGACGGTGTTTGCCATCGGCATCTACCAAATGGCATCCAAGAGCGATTACGATACCCAGATCGTCTACGCAGGCCCCGTGATCCTGATGAGCGAGGATCAGGTGGAGGGAGTCAGCGACGCCTTTGAGGCGATCCTGCCCTCCGACTACGACGAGGATGGCGATAAGACGATCTTGCTCCACGATTTTACGATCCTCTCCGACGAGCAGTATCAGCAGAAGCTGGAGGAGGCGGAGGGCGCGCTGGCCTTTGATCCCTCCACCCGCACCAATTATATTCAAAGCATTATGACCCTCTACTCCACGGGCGAGTCGTCCATCAGCCTGCTGGATCCCTACGTCTATAATATCTTCCGCCGTCAGGATGCATTCGTTCCGCTGGCGGAGGTGTTGGGTGAGAAGCCCGAATACGCGCTGGACGATTATACCGTCCGCCTGTCGGATACGCCGTTCGGACAGTATTTCGGCTCGCTGGACGCTCTGCCCGAGGATACCGTGCTCTGCTTCCGCAAGGCGTCGCAGCTGTCTACCTCGGATAAGGTCAAGGCACAGTACGAATTTGACCGCAAGCTGTTCGCGGCGATCTTTACCTTCGAGCCGCCCGAGCTCTGATCAGAGCTTGGCCGCTTCAGAGCCTGCGGGAACGATGGGCTGCGGGGACGGTTCGCACTCCGGAGCGTTCTCCTCCTCCGTGACCGTCGGTAAGACGGGCGTGTCGTAGTATTCGCCCAGCACAGACGGACGGCGGGGCGTCGTCTCTGCCAAGCTGCCGTAGCCTGCCAGTGCCGATCGCTCCAAAACGGCGAAGATCTCCCCACGGGAGGGGAGCGCAGACAGCAGTGCGGTCACTAAAAACAGCAGTGCCACCGCGATCACGGGAGCTCGTCCCACGGTGGAGAGCTTGGGTCTGGATAATGGATTCATGGCGTCCTCCAAGTCATAGATTTATTGCTATTCTATGCGGGATCGTCACTCCTTAGAACGACGGCGGCAAAGTATAGTAAGGTTGGCCGAAAATCGCCGGATTTAATCATCTTGCGAGCGATTGAAATGCGAGACGCACCTTCGTTTTTTTGTGAATTATCACCAAAATAAATTCGTCTGTTTTGTACAAGGGGACGAAATCGAAGAATCGCTCGATTTCCCATTGCTAAAATCAGAAAATAATGCTATAATACAGATATATAACTATACCTGCGATGTATTGAAGGGGGAAACACATTTTGAAGAAGATCATTGCAATGATTCTTTGTTTCGTGATGCTGAGTGCCGTACTGGTTGCATGTACGGATAAAGAGGATCCGGGACCTGAGATCACACTGTATATGGACAAGGTTACCAATTTGGATCCTGCTCTGGCTTATAACGACGCCGACGCCGCACAGATCCTTTCTCTGGTCTATCAGGGACTGGTTTACATTGACGAAGACGGCGAGCCTCAGTCTGCTATGGCAGAGTCCTGGTCCGTTGAAGACAATATCATCGAGTTCAGACTGCACGAGACCAAGTGGAGTGACGGCACTGCCGTTCAGGCAAAGGACTTCGTGTACGCATGGAAGCGGATTCTGGATCCCGAATTCCAGTGCTCCGCAGCCTCTCTCTTGATGTATATCAAGAATGCTGACAAGGTCAAGAACGGCGATACCTCTGTTGACAATCTGGGTCTGTACGCTTCCGGCTCCGATTTGCTGACCGTTGAGCTGATCGACGGTGCATATGCGGATGCATTCCTGCAGAACTGCGCCAGCATCGCTCTCTCTCCTCTGCGTGAGGATAAGGTAGAGAAGATCAAGCTGGAGGTTGATCAGCTGTACCAGGAGTCTCTGGAGGCGCAGTCCGGCTACGTGAAGCCTGCTGATTACAGCTGGGCAACTCTGTCCTCTGTTATGCTGGCAAACGGTCCTTTCTACGTAAAGGAATTCTGCTACGACGGCTACGACCCCAAGGACGACAGTACTAACAATGATCCCCAGATCATTCTGGAGCGCAACAAGTACTATTTCTACGATACCGAAGCAGACGACGAAGCGCTGCGCGAGTACGTTACTCCTTACAGATTGAATATTAAGTTCTTCGATGCCAAGACTGCGCTGGAAAAGTACAACGCAGGCGAGGGGCTGTTCATCAATAACATTCCTCTGGCAAACCACAGCGAGCAGAAGAGCAAGGCAGAGGTCAAGGATCTGCTGTCTACCTACTCCTATCTGTTCAATACGAATGTTGAGCCGTTCTCCGATCCTCGCGTGACCCAGGCACTGTCTCTGGCACTGGATCGCAATGCTATCGCTTCCGATGTGGTTTACGGCAAGGCTGCTTCCGGTCTGCTGACCGATACCGTGATGAACGATGAGGCCGAGACCTCCTTCCGCGGTACTGCAGGCGATGCCATCAGCACCTCTGCCGATATGAACAAGGCAAAGTCCCTGCTGGCTGAGGCAGGCGT
>JAFTKV010000104.1 GCA_017453085.1 Clostridia bacterium | reverse complement strand
TAGGGCGCCAGCAAGTCCAGCTCGGCTGCGGTCAGCTCACAGGGAAGCTTGGCGACGACGGCACGCTGTTGTTTGGTCAGCTTTACCGTGTTTTGAAACAAAAACGGGCGATTTCTCAGGCCGTAATATCTAAGGCCGTCCTGTTCCGGCTTCCATCTGCTTTGGATTTCGTACATACTAACTCCTATCGTGATCGGTCACACCGTTGTAGGGATTATTTCCGCTCCAGCCCTACCACGACTTTGCGGTGGGTCAAGACTCAAAGGTCTCGAAATGGTTAAAAATGGGGGTTGTAACACCTTAAAATCTCACTTAGTCGTGAATATACTCCGTATTTTTGATTTCTTCAATAAAGATTTCTGCACGGACAAGCAGATAATTGGAGTGTGTTTGGATCATCTTTCTATTTGCAAAACTGCAATCATATTCCATATACACGTCAAACGGAGATTTCTTCAATAAATCAATGAACTTTGCCAACGATACAGTTTTATAGGCCCCGCCCTTTTTCGAAATACGAACAGAAATATAATCCTCAATGGGGACATCATTTCTGTCTATTTCAAACACAATTTTACAGTTTTCCAACTGTTCACACATCTTACCGTGCTCATCAGTTGCCCAAAATCCTTGTGAAAATTCAAGCGTGACTGTATCTTCGCCAAGTTCAATTTTGTTTATTTGACTGTCGTGAAGTTGATAATTCATACATTCTCCTTTCAAGACAAACGACACACTCACAATGCTCCGTAAAGGGGAACAGGTCCACGGGCTGGATCTTCTTTACTCTGTACCCGCCACGGGTGAGGGTTCCCAGATCCCGCGCCAGCGTTTCGGGGTTGCAGGAGACGTAGACCACCCGATTGGGGGCGAGGGTGAGGAGACTTTGCAGAAACTCCCGACTGCACCCTGCTCGGGGCGGGTCGGTGATGACCACATCGACGCTCTCGCCACGCAAGGCAAGCTCTCGCATAAAGTCGCCTGCATCGGCGGCGTAGAATTTGGCAGAATCAATGCCGTTGCGGCGCGCGTTGTCCTTGGCATCCTGCACTGCATCGGAGTTTACCTCTACGCCGATGATCTCCTTTGCACCGACGATTCCTTCACGGCTTGCCATAGTCAGACCGATGGTGCCGGTACCACAGTAAGCGTCAATCAGCCGCTCTTTTCCGGTGAGTTTTGCATATTTGCGGGCGGTGTTATATAAAATCTCGGTCTGCACCGGATTCACCTGATAGAAGGATCGCGGGCTGATGCGGAAGGTGAGTCCGCACAGCTGATCGGTAATATAGCCCTCGCCGTAGAGGGTCTTGCTCTCGCTGCCGAGGAAGAGAGGGGTGCTTGTAGGATTGATATTCCACACCACGGTGGTAATTTCGGGGTGACGGCGGCAAAGCTCATTCACGAAAGAGCGGCAGGAGGGAAAGTCACTGGGGGCGGTGACCAGCACCACCATCACCTGTCCGCTTTGAAAGCCCCGTCGCACCAGAACGTGACGGAGAAAGCCCCGTCCCGTAGCCAGATCGTAGGGCTTTAACTTAAACGAGGGCGCAAGGGTGCGGATAGTCGCCACGATACGGGTGGCGGTGATGTCCTCCAGCATACAGCCCTCCTGCATGGAAGGGGGGACCTCCACGATCTTGCGGGTAGCGGATTGATAAATGCCACAGGTCAGCCGTCCGCTCTTCATACAGAAGGCGGACTGGACCTTGTTGCGGTAGTGGGTGGGATCGTCCATTGGGATGATCTCCTCCACGTGTCCGAAGCGCCCCAGCAGACGGATCAGCTTGGCTTGCTTTAAGTGCAGCTGCTCCTCGTAGGGCAGATTTTGCAGCTGACAACCGCTGCATTTTTTGTATAGGGGGCAAGGGGTGTGGGAATTTGACATTCGTAACCTCGCAGAAAAATCAATTTGTGTTTATACTGGGGAATCGAAGTTCTTCACCATCCCCAGCCGATGATAAATTACGATGGGGATAGCCGACCAGCCGTGGCAGAGGCTACCTGCGCCGTCGAAATCGTCCGCTCCGACTACCGTCTCCCAGACGGTGGTACTGCCCGATTCCAGCATAGGGGTGTAGTTCTTGCAAATATCGGCAAGGATGAACGCCCGATAGGCCTTTGCATCCACTGAAAGAAGGGCATCGTACTGCAGGATCTTCATTGCCAGCGAGCATTCGGTAAGACTGCCGTCGGTAAGGTGATCGCCAATTACACGGGCGGTCTGAGCGTCGGGCACGCCTGCCAAAATAGCAAGGCTGTTGCCAAGAACGGTGAGCTCATCCCTACCTTCGTGGAGGGTAAATACCCCCGATTCGGTGGAAAAAGTCTCACGGATGCGGCGGCGGACGGTGTCAGCCAGTCCGGGATAGGGGAAAGTGCAAGACAGCGCCGTGGTGAGGTATTCCAGACAGTCCAGCGCCAGCACGAACAGGCTATTCAGGCAGAGGTCGGGAGCGTTGACCGCAGACGAGCCCTCCAGGTAGGGGGACCAATCGTAGAAATTCCAATAATTGCTCTGAGTAAAGCGATTCAGCAGCCCGTTCTCCAGATTGGGCAGGAAGGCGTCGATCACCGAACACAGCTTGGGCAGCATCTCCTCTGCCAAGGACAGATCGCCCGTATACTGAGCGTACTCCTTCATTTGCAGGAAATAATAGAGGGTGTAGGAAGGGATCACCATATCTCTTCCGCAGGGATAGCAGATAGACAGCATTCCGTCTGCACGGCGATCCATCCCGATCAGCCGCAGATTCGCCCGCACGTAGTCGGTGTTGCCGCCTTTGAAGGCATAGTAGCCGCAGAGCATCTGATTGCGGGAATCGTAGGCGTAGAGAGACTGCTCTCTCCACGGACAATCCACGTAATGCTCCATCATACAAAGACGAAGGGTATTGAGACAAATATCGTAAATCCGCTGATGGAGGGGATCTTCCAGCTGATAGGGGAGCGCCTCCACCTCGTGTACCGTGGGACGCACGCCTACGTAGCGTACGGTCAGGGGTGCCTCAGCAAACAGCTCCAGATAGCGGCAGCCGAGACGGAGCATATACTCGGTAAAGTGATTTTCCCCACAGCGGGTCTTGTATTCATAGTAAAAATTCCGTCCGCCCAAGAGCATCCGCACACCGCCGTCGGCGATGTGCTCGCCCCAGGCAACCGTGAGCTTCTGCTCGCTCTCGGAATATACCTCCAGCTCGGGCAAGCCTACCACTTCCTTGCCCAAATCAATGAGATAGTGGGTAGGGGAGAGCTCGGTCACCGTCTGTGCGGGTATCCGCTCGCAGACGGTCTGCTTGGGGATGGGACGGGGATAGAAGGTGCAGTTTTTTTCTACCTCCACCGAGGGGGTGAAAACAGTTTCCCCTTCCTTGGCGGCATCGTAGGCGAAGGTGAGTCCCAGCTGACCGCTAATCAGGACGGGCTGTCCGCATCGGTAGGATGCATTTTGCCCCGACAGAATGGACGGATTGCTGGCGGCAATCAGCCGCTCGCCCTCGTACGCCTCCCAGATCACGCCGGCAGGCGCAGGACGGTAACGGAAGGTAGATACCCCCCAGTGGTGCACCAAAATCCGCAGACGGTTGGCGCCGAGGGTGAGGAGGGGCGTCAGATTCAGGGTATCGTAGATTTTGTAATGCTCAAAATCGCCGTATTGGTTAGAGGCGAGGTAAGTATCGTTTACAAAAAGGGTATAATCCGAGTCGCAGGAAAGATAGAGAGTGATCGGTTCGCCTCGATAGTCGATGGAATCAACGAATTCCACGTATTGATCGGCACAGACTTGGGGGTTCTTGCCCTCTGTGTCTGCCAGCCAGATCCATTTGCCTTGGGTGAATAGGTTCATAAAATCTCTCCTTTTGATTATAGAAAATAAAGGTGTCGTTATCTGCTCCGCTCCACTTCCGCTTCGGAAAAGCGAAGTTCCACTGTGTAATTTCGATGGCGCGAGGCTTTGAACACCTGAATCGTCAGCTGCAGGCGGTATTTTCCGTCTGCTTCTATATGCAGCTCATCGGAAAGTCACCACGCGCCGCTGAGCTTGTACAGTTCAAAGTCGGGGGTTAGGATTTTGTAGTTGTAGAGAGTGATTTTGCGCACCCTTTGGTCGAACATCGCGCCTTTGGCGTCGATGGCAAACTCCAAGCAGTTGTAGCGGGGGATGGGGGACTTCCAATCGGGTGGCAGTTCCAGCGGCGTGGCAGAGAGGATTTTCGCATCGTGAAGTCCAAGCTCCCAGTACCACGAGGGAGTAGTGGATTGTTTCATCTGTTTTTCCTTCATTTATTTACAATAATTTCCCCATAATCAATAATCTCGCAGCCCAGCGCCAGCAGTTCGTCCTCGCATTTGCGTCGGGGAGATTGATAGGGTGATCCATGAAAGGTAGGTGCCTTATAAGAGAAGAGCTTTTTGCCATTCTCATCCCAAAAGATCAATTTGGTCACAAATTTAGAGGGATAATTTCCCCAGATCACCGCAGAACGATGCAGTTTGATCTTGTACTCGTCGGGGCGCAGGCAAAGCACCTGCTCGTTTTTTTGAAAGGGCTTGCGATAGACAATGCGATCTCGGTAAATGCGGAGAAATTGTCTGCGGGAATACAGCACAGAAACAGCTCCATAGGCGCAAGCTGCAGCAAACAAAAGGAAGAATCCCACAACCGCTGCTCCTATGCCGATGTACTCCACGGAAAGCACGCCCCACATCTCACTGACTGCCATTACCGCAATCACCAGAAAACAGGCACTACCCACCAAACACAGAATCGCGCTGAGCATTGCCCCGTTCCGATACGTCCGATCCTCGCCGGGGGCTTCTTCGAATAATACTTTTTCGCTTTCCATAGTAGACTCCTCAGGGTCTCTTCCAGTGAAATATCAACGGCATCTCCGTATTGGTCTCGTGGACTCAGAGGGTCAGCGAGGTGTCTTCCACCAGATAGCGGACCAGCTCGATGCTGTCCGCCAGCGTGTCTGGCAGATAAACTCCGCACTTGGGTCGATAGGTGTCGGCGTGATAGTCGCCGCCGCAGGTGAGGATGAGGTGGTTTTCAGTAGCGATCTCCACCATCTCGGCAAAGTCGGATTTTCCGTAGAGGGGATGGCAGTTGACCTCCACACCGTCCAGATATTCGGTAGGCAGGAGATTCTTTACCTTGCGGTAGGGGTGCGCTTGCACCAGCGTGCCGCCAATCGCTTTTACGCGATTGTACATCTCCTCCATCGTCCAGTCGAAGAGGGTGGGATTTTCCTCAATAAAGCTCTCGGGAATGGCGTAGAGCAGCAGATGGGCGCCGCCGTAGCGCTCCATGGTCACTTCGGCGCCGAAAAAGACTTTCATCCCCACCGAGTCGCCGTAGGCTTTGGCCAAGCGGAACTCTTCGGTGTAACGGCGGGCAAAGGCGGCATAGTCGCCGTCGGTGACGTAGTATTTGGGGTAGTGGTTGGTGAGCACGATGCCGCAAAGCCCCGCCTCTTTGGCGGTGCGGATCACCTCGTCGTAAGGGATTCGACAGCAATGGCTGATGCCCGATGAATGGGCGTGAAGATCAATTAACATAGTGGTTCTCCTTTCGTCTGTTCGAGCGGATTTAGCGGTAATCAGTCAGAGAGGGCGCGCCCATCCCGTATTTGCGGATAAAATAAGTGGCTGTGCAACTCCATGCGTGGCACATACTGTTGATCTTTCTGTCGCCGTAAGGAGAAAAATCGGGATCGTCCGGTGCGTACACCTCAAAGAAGGTGTCGGCGCCTCTTTTAATCATGCCGCCCCAGATCTTACGGATATATGCTTCGGCTTCGTTCATCAGTCCCACGCGGATCAGCGCGTCCACGGTATAGTGGTGCATATAGGGAGTGAAGGGCTTGACGGAATCAGCGGAGCCGATGGCATCCGACAGGATACGCTTGGCTTCCTCGCCCCGAACGACTCCGCCCAGCACCATCCAGGCGGCGGTATGTACGCTGTATTGGTATTGATCCCGTTCGTTGACGCAGGCGTTCTTCTGCTCGTCATACAGATAGCGACAGGCGGCGATTCTGCCCTTTTCCAACCGTTCACGGTACAGCACCGCCTCGGGATAACCCAGCGACTCCAGCGTGTCGCACCACTCTCCCAGGGTGTAGAGATAGATCCCTTCCAGCGCAGAGCCCTTCATCAGACCGGGACACCAGTCCACGAATACGTCGCCGCATCGGGTGGTGATCAGCCCTTTTTCGTCTTTGTGATCATGCAGTACGTCCAGCATGGACTTGCAGACGGGATAGAGATCCCGAAAGGTCTCTGCATCCCCGGTATGACGGTAGAGATCGCACAGAGTGCAGACGTACATCAAGCAGTAGTCGATGAGATACCATCTGCCCGAGGCAAATACGGGATTCTCGTAGGCGAATCCGGGCATCAGACCGTACTCGTTGCGCTCGGATGCCGCAAACAGGTAGAGGCACCGTTTGACCAGCGCGGTATTTCTGAAGGTGTAGTAGTCCGCAAGAGCTTCCAGCCGCAGATCGCCGATCCAGAGCCGTCGATCCCGCTTGGGGCCGTCCTCAAACACCCGTTGCATACAGTTTTTCAGCGTGTTTACCGCGACCCGATCGATGGCGGCAAGCTCGGGATCAAGCAGATCGGCGGGCGCAAGATCGCTCATTCGGGCAGAGGAGACGGCTGCAAAGGAAAAGTTCGACAAGGACAGCCGTTTAGGGGTGTGAAGTACCGTAACTTGCACGTATCGCGCGGCGTAGCGGCGGGGCATACGGTACTCTCCCGGGAAATCCACGTGAACGACCTCTTCCTGCAACCAGGACTGGCAAAGTCTGCCGCGATAGTCGTTGTAATCGTCCTCCAGCTCCTGCCGCGTCTCGGCAAAGCGGATCGCCAGCTTCACGGGCGCGTCGATATACTGATCCACGTACCATAGCCGAAAGGTCAGATAACCAACGTAATGGTTGCCCAGATCAACGGTCAGCGTGTCGCCTCTGCCCAGCTCGGCAGGCTCGACGGATGGAGTGATCACGGTAGAGTATATAGGCGGCAGATTCTCGTCTGCCTTGGACAGATAATAGGTGCGAAGGGTTTCGTTCATGGGGGTCTCCTTGCAGGCTGTGTGAGTGGGCACGGCTAAAAAGCGATATTCAGGATAGCAATTCCTTTACCATTTTCACTCCGTGGTGATAAACAGATATACCGTATTTGCCGGTTGGCAGCAAATATGCCTTTT
>JAFTKV010000103.1 GCA_017453085.1 Clostridia bacterium | reverse complement strand
CGCCCCGCAATCGCAGCACCGGGATGCCGATCAGCACGCCGAAGATGCCCGCGAACACGCCGGCCACGATCATGGACAGGATCAGCCGCACGGTCTCGTTCTCAAGCCCGAAGGCCGACTGGAGCCACGCGGAGGCGATGATGCCCGAGAGATAGGGGTCCTCGGAATAATACTCGAAGTTCCGTCCGCACAGGGGATTTCTGTGGATGTTCACGCCGGGGGCCAGCCAGACGTCTACGTTGTAATGGGTGGCCTCTGTGGCGATCTCCTTACCGATTGCCGTCATCAGATCGGTGTTCCAGGTGCAGGCCAGCAGGGTCTGGATCGGCCATGCGGTGGTGTTCACCGACAGGCGGACTCCCGCAGGACCGTCGGCAGTCTCTGCAGAGGGGATGCCGTATTCGAACAGGCCGCCGATGGTGCCGGTGCCGCTGGGCACGTTCTCCCCGTGACCGTGGAGGAGGTAAGCCATCTGCGCCACGTTCAGCTGATCGATGAAGGCGTCCATCAGCGTGGGATCTGCCAGCAGATCGTTGAAGGTAATGATCTCGCTCCCTGCCGATGCGGCGGAGGCGTTGCTGTCGCTCACCTTTTCCAGGGTGAAGTAGTCCAGATTGCCCATGCGCTCCACGACCGTGAAGACGAGTGCGTTTTCTCCCTTGGTAAGGGTGATGATGCCTGCGTTCACGTCCACGAAGTTGAACCATTGGTTGTCGGGGGTGCCTGTATTGCCAATGCCGTAGGAGAAGCTGCTCTGGCGGACGCCGTTGACGGTGGCGGTGGCGGCGTTGGCGGTAGCCTCCAGACCGTTTGCCACGCGCAGGACGATGCGGTAGTCGCCCGCCTCCTCCACATTCAGCAGATAAGAGACGAAATAGCCGGCGGAGTGGAGGTTTTTCAGGGAAGTGCCGCCCTGATCCAAGCCGGCAGAGATCTCCTCGTTGCCCACGTCAGCGGATTTGTCAGCGTAAAGCTCAGCTTCGATTTTGTTGATTCCGGTGGGTTTGATAGTACCGGAGTAGCTGTAATCGTTTTCTTCTCCGGGGACGTAGGTGCCCTCGCCCTGTTCCAGGGTGATGTAGTCCAGTAGCCCCTGGAAGGCATCGCCGCAGACGAATTCCACGCGGATGAAGTTCAGTCCTTTCGTCAGCGAAAGGGTCACGCTGCCGATCTCGCCTGTGGTCCACAGGCCGCGGGTACTAGGGAGGGGAAGGACCGCGCCCGTTTGGGGAGCGCCGTTGACGAAAAAGCGAACTGCATTGGAAATGTTGGCACTTTCGTTGCCGATCCCCAGGCTGATCCGCCAGTTGCCCGCCTCGGGAGCCTCCACCGCGAAGGTGACGTAGCGGTTGCCCTCGGTGGAGGTGAGCATTCGGATGCCGCATTTGGTGGCGGTGCTGTTGAAGATCACCTCGGCGTGGCAATGCTTGCCGTAGAAGTGCTCGGCCTCGATCTTGATGAGCTCGCTGCCGATGGGGACGCCGATGCCCGCGTTATTGAAGATGTTCTCGTAGGTGCCGTCGGCCAGCAGACGCTTTTCCAGAAGCTTGGCGGTCAGCTCCTCGGTGAGCTGCTCCACGATCACCGTCTCGGGGACGGTGTAGGTGTGGCGCACCCCTGCCTCGCCTGCGTTTTTGATGGAATTGCCCAGATAGAATTTGTAGTCACCTGCCTCGGTGACGTATGCCGACTTCTGCACCTTGCCGGTGTCGTCGTAGGAGGACAGATCGGCGATGTCAAAGCGAAGGGCAACCGTCTCGGATGCGCCGGGGGCGAGGGTAGAGGTCTTGGCAAAGGCGCACAGCTCCTTGCCGGGCTTGCCCAGCTTGCCCTGGGGGGCAGAGAAGTAGAGCTGGACGACCTCCTTGCCGCTGTATTTGCCGGTATTCTTCACCTTGACCAAGACGGCCATCTCGCCGTCCTGTTCGGTGAAGGTGATGTCGGAGTACTCGAAGGTAGTGTAGGACAGACCGAAGCCGAATTCGAAGTTGACCTTAGAGTAAGTGGGATCGAAGGTCTCGAAATAGCGGTAGCCTATGAAGACGTCCTCGGTATAGTTGACATAGTCCGCGCTCTCGTGGTAACCTGCCGAGGTGGGATAGTCATCGTAGCTCTTGGCGAGGGTGTCGGACAGCTTGCCGCTGGGGGTCACGTCGCCCACCAGCAGATCGGCGATAGCGTCGCCGCCGTCCTGACCGGGCTGCCAAGCCAGCAGGATAGATTTGATTTCGGGATAGGACAGCAGCCGGGTGGTGTCCACCATGCCGCCCACGTTGAGGATGATCACCACGTCCTCAAAGCCGCCTGCGATGAGATTTTCGATCATAGCGATCTCGCTGTCGGCAAGGTAATAATCGCCGGCTGCGGCGGTGCGGTCGTAGCCCTCGCCCGAGTTGCGGGTGATCACGTAAATGGCAGTGTCGGCACTCTCTGCCGCTTTTTTGATGTCGGCCGCTCGCGGAACGAAGGCACTGTTGGCCTTGTACCGTTTGGCAAGAGTGGAGTAGACGGTCAGCTTGCCCTCGGTCTGCTTGTTTTCCAGACCCTCCAGTACGCCGACGATATGCTCGGTCTTCACGTCGCCCGAGCCGGTGCCGCCCTTGATCAGCTCGATCTGCCCCTTGCCGAAGAGGGCAACGGTGGAGCCTTTTTGCAGGGGGAGGACCTTGTCCTCGTTTTTCAGCAGCACCATACCCTCGGTGGCGGCCTGTCTGGGAAGCAGAGATTTCTCTGCGGGTGCAGGCTCGGTGGAGGGCTCGGTCACAGGCTCGGTGACGGGAGGCTGTCCGTCCGCGGGCTTGTCGGTAATAACGGGAGCTGTGGTAGTGGCATCGGTGACCGTGCCGCCGTCGGTTTGGCAAGCAGACACGCCTGTGGCCATCGCCAGCAACAGCAGTAGGGAAACGGCCTTTTGCGTCCAGGTGGATTTACTCATGGTGTATTCCTTTCCGAAAAACGTAGTCGTTACCGACAGTATAGCAGATTTCGGAAGAAAAGTCAACCAAAGGAAAAGAAAAACCGACGGAGCTCTTTTTTCAAGCAACAGTCACCCTCATTGGGGTGGCTGTTGTTCGGGTAGAAACTGAAAAGCGAGGACGAATGGGATGCAGTAAAATATTGCCTTTCACAATTCAATAATATGTTATAATACAGAATAAACGTTCTTTCGGAGGGAGTGATGCTTATTGATTGTAAATAATTTGACTTAGAATAAAAACAATGGTATAATAAAGGAGAAAGAATGATAGACACAATAATCAACAACATATTGCAAGATAGAGATCTTAACGGGGGTAGTACTAACTGGGCAAATTGGATGTCCAAATTAACAAGATATACCTGTCAATATTGTGCTGAAAATCATGGGAAAATTTTTCAGATAAGTATTTTGAGGGATAGTATCGAAATACCGATTCATGCACATCCCAAATGTGTGTGCGTATATGTTCCTATGAGAACCCAAAAAGCAGGATATGCAACCGATTTGGGGCAAGACGGAGCAGATGTATATTTAATTCAGTTTGGTATACTTCCCACATATTATGTAACGAAAGCATCAGCTCGAAGAGCAGGCTGGCAAAGTTTTAGAGGAAATTTTGACGATGTCCTGCCGGGTAAAATGATCGGTGGAGATATCTATCAGAATAGGGAGGGGAAGCTTCCGAGTGGCCCCGATAGAATATGGTATGAAGCAGATATCAATTATGATGGAGGATTTCGTAATCGTCAAAGAATCCTGTATTCAAATGATGGTTTGGTTTTTGTTTCGTATGACCATTATCAAACATTTTATGAGATAACACAGTAAAGGAGATCGTTATGTATCAGTATAAAGAAACCTATTCCATTGATTTTTCCAACGTGGAGCATTATTTAGAAATGCACAAAACCATTGGGGAAGCACTGGATTTTCCCGAGTATTACGGCTGTAACTGGGATGCCTTTTAGGACTGTTTGACTGATCTGCTCGGTCGTCCTATTCACATAGAGATCATCGGTTTGGAAGTGATCGAACGAAAGTTTGGATCAGCTGCTCAAAAGATGATGGAGATTTTGAAGGAATTCAAGCATTGTGAGAATGACGAGTATGCAAGACAGATACAAATTGAGATAGTCACCGGAGATACGAGAGTGAGTTTGTCTTGAATAATAAAAATGCTTTTCGCAAGCGAAAATACGCAGACGAAAAGCCGGTGACTCCGAATGGAATTGGTGGAAAAAGATAAAGATTTTAGTGAAATATTCGGCCTCAGCCGAATGTGAAATATCTCCCTTCGGTCGATGTGAAATGAAATTCGGCTCACGTTCGCGAAGCGAACATTTCACATTTGCGAAGCAAATATTTCACAGCGAAGCTATTTCACTCGGCGAAGCCGAATTTCACTGAAAAAACCTCGTCTTTCGACGAGGTTTTTTCTGGTGGGAGCGGGTGGATTCGAACCACCGAAGCATATGCAGCAGATTTACAGTCTGTCCCCTTTGGCCGCTCGGGAAATCCCCCAAAAATCAGACCGAACTGACGTTCGGTCTTGGAGCTGGTGATCGGAGTCGAACCAACAACCTGCTGATTACAAATCAGCTGCTCTGCCATTGAGCCACACCAGCATATTTCCGTTTTCTCACGGAACGTTTTATATTATATCACAGAGATTTTG
>JAFTKV010000102.1 GCA_017453085.1 Clostridia bacterium | reverse complement strand
GAAGCGGTGGTGGTAACCGGTGCCTTGGTGGTAGTCACGGGTGCTTCGGGGGTGGTGTTGGCGGGAGTGGTAGCGTCCTCACTCTCACCGCCGCAGGCAGCCAGCACTGCGGACAGCATCATGCCTGCCAAAATCAGAGATAAAGTCTTTTTCATTGTAAAATCGTCCTTTCCGATTGAATTTGACGGCTCTGCCGCCAATTTTTAACAGTATAGCACGATTCGTCAAATTTGTCAATAGTTTTTGACCGATTTTACTGATCCGGAGCGATCAGTCGCTTCAGCTGCGGCAGAGCGGTGAGGATCAGCAGTACCGTAACGGTGATCGCCAGCTCGGGCAGCATATACAGAGCGTTGTAGACGGCGGAATAGAGCCAGGTGTTCTCAAAGCTCCAGCCGAATGCCACCTCGCCCACCGATTTCCAGACGATGGCACCCGACAGCACCGACGAGAGATAGCGCAGGCCGATGACAATGGCGGTTCCCGCAACATAGCCGCCCCGTCCGCCGCGACGGAGGATACCGGCAAATCCCAGCACGGTGAAGGCGATGAGATAATCGAAGAGGATCATGCCGATCCAGGCCTCGACGGTGAGTCCCCAGCTCATGGCTTCGCCCAGCCCCTGGAAGAATTGGAGCAGGGAGTAGGCAAACGCTGCGCCCAGTCCCCAGCCGATGCCGAACTTCAGCGACACCAGACAAATAGGGAGCATGGAGAAGAGGGTGACCGATCCGCCCCATGGAAAGTCGATGATCTTGACGAAGCTCAGCACGAAGGAGAGCGCCAAGAGGATCGCCGAGGTCACCAATTTGTGAGTGTTTGTGTGTTTCATAAAACACCTCCGAAAAAATAAAACTCCGCACCGAATAAGCGGTGCAGAGTCATAACGGCAAAGACCTCCCCCTTGGCGGGCGAGCATTGCCAGATTACGATCTTCCTACGACGGCATTATCCGTATCAGGTAAAGGGTTCGAGAGCCCCTATGCAGGCTCTCATCTCAGCTTTTGACAGCACCCCTGATCGTTATTCGGTTCGGTGAGGTTATTGTAGCACAAAATCCTCCGTTTGTCAAGATAGCGGAGGATTATTTCATCAAGGCTTAGGGATGGTGACGGGCGGTGGTATTCGTTTGAAGCGGGCCGGACGCTTCGCTATTCCGTCGCTGCGCTCCTTACGAGGACGTCGGCCCCTACAAGGTTGGTGCGATTTGTACGTTGTCTGCACCAATTGAACGTGCGGCGCATTCTGTTCGCACGCCACATATCCCGTAGGGGAGGGGCTTGCCCTCCCGCGTTCGAAGACGGGAACAAACGGTTTGCACCGAGGGAAGGGCGGTGCATTCTGCTTGCGCCACCCCCCCCGCCGCCGTAGGGCGGAGCCTTGGGCGATCAGATCTTGCGTAGCTCTACCGTCGCCAGCTCCTCTAGCGATTCTACCGACAGATCGGCGATTTGACGCTTTTCCTCCTCTCGGGCAACAAAGGAGTCGTCGTAGACGCTCACCGTGTAAAATCCCGCTTTTTGGGCGGTGGAAAGGGCGGTGGGGGAGTCCTCTACCACGGCGGTGGTGGCACGGTCGCTGCCCAGCAGGCGAAGGGCTTCCTCAAAGACCGTGGGAAACCGCTTGTCCGCACCCACCTCGGTGCAGGTGAGGATGAATTTCTGTCCCGTGATCCCCACCGTGGCCAGTCCCGCCTCCACGTGGGATCGCTCGGCGGCGGTGGCGACGCAGTAAGGGATGCCCGCTTCCTCCAGACGGCGGATCAGATCGAGCGCGCCCACTTTGGGGATCGCCTCGGTGCGGTAGTAGTCGTCCATCAGGGAGATCACCTCCCGGGAAAGCTCGTCGGGCGTGATGTCCAGCCCGAAGGTCTCCTTCAGATAGACGGCGATCTCGGGGACGGGCTTGGTGTGCACGTGATAGAGAAAATCCTCAGGCGGAGTGAAGCCGTACCGCTCCAGATAGAGAAAGCCCACCTGATCCCAGCGGGGATTGGAATCGATGAGGGTGCCGTCCATGTCGAAGATCACGCCCGACAGCGATAGTGTATCCATAAATTGCCTCCAAATAAATCTACCGCCCCTGCTGTGCGGGACGGTAGGTTGGTTTATACGATGGCGAAGGAAAACTCGCCGCTCATTGCTTTTTTGCCGTTCACCGTTGCAACTCCCTCGATCCAATAGAAGGGAGCCTTCTGCTTGGCGATCTTACAATCGAAGCGGATGGTGTCGCCGGGCTTTACCTGCAGACGGAACTTCACGTTATTGATGCCGGTGTAAACGGGAGTTTTGCCCGCCATATCGGCAGAGAAGAGCATACAGGCGGATTGTGCACACATCTCGCAGAGAATCACGCCGGGCACGATGGGATTGTCGGGGAAATGTCCCTGCAGGAAGAATTCCGTGCCCTTGACGGTATAGTAACCGGTAGAGGTGCCGTCCTCGTTCAGGATCGCTTCCTCCACCAGGAGCATGGGCTCACGGTGAGGGAGGATGGTTTTGATCTCGTCCAATTTCATGGGAGCCTCCTTACGCCTTTTTCAGCACCAGGGCGGCGTTGTGACCGCCAAAGCCCAGGTTGGTGGAGATGGCGTAGGCAAGATCTGCTTTCACCGCCTCGTTGGGGGTGTAGTTCAGATCGCACTCGGGATCGGCTTCCTTGTAGCCCACGGTGG
>JAFTKV010000101.1 GCA_017453085.1 Clostridia bacterium | reverse complement strand
TCCCACCTACGACGGCTCCACTGCCGCTGAGCCCACGGTCAAGCTATCCGCCGTGAAGGCATACACCGATCTGAGCGATCTGGTGATCGACAAATCGCTGCAGGGAACTGCCGGCTTCAAGAGCGAGGAATCCGCATCCCGCCTGCTGGACGGATCTACCGCAACCAAGTTCTGCACCGCCAACAGTGCGGCGGTCATCAGCTGGACCACCAAGGAAGCGGTCTCGGTGAAGGGCTACGTGGTCACCACCGGCAACGATACCGGCACGCACACCGACCGTAACCCCAAAACATGGATCCTGAAGGGCTCGGTGGACGGCAAGACCTGGTTCGTTCTGGACGAGGTCTATGATGCCGATCTGCCTGCCTCCAATCTGGCGCAAAAGGCCTTTCTGACCGACAGCGATACCGCTTGCCGGTATTTCGCCCTCTATATCTTCGCCGCAGAGGGCGGCAGCGGTTACAATAGCGGCAAAATGCAGATTTCCGAGCTGACTCTGTACGGCACGAAATAATCCTTTTCCACATCTCCGTTTATCCGAACGGAGATGTGTTTTTGGGAGAAATGAAAAAGTTGAAGAAAATTTCAAAAAGCTATTGACAATTGCATATTTATGCAGTATAATCTGTATGTTCATAAAACGATTAAGGAGAACAGACAAATGAAAAAGATTCTTTCCGTATTTTTGCTGCTGGCGACCCTGCTGTCGCTGACCGCACTGACCGCTTGCGGCGAGGATGCCGCTAAGGCGAAGGTCATCGAGATCGAACTGACCCAAGAAGAGTACGCATTCGGCGTTGACAAGGATCAGCCCGAGCTGCTGACCAAGGTGAACGCTTTCATCAAGAAGATCATGGATGACGGCACCTTCGACGAGATCTGCAATCATTACTTCGGCGACGGCGAGCCCGTAGCAGTTACCTCCGCTGAGCTGGACACCTCCAAGGATCAGCTGGTGGTTGCTACCAACGCTGCCTTCGAGCCTTTCGAATACAAGAAGGGCGAGAACTACTACGGCATCGACATGGAGATCGCCGCTCTGCTGGCTGAGGAGCTGGATCTGGAGCTGGTCATCAGCAACATGGACTTTGACGCAGTATGCCTCACCGTTGGACAGCACAAGGCTGACATCGCAATGGCAGGTCTGACCATCAAGGAAGACCGTAAGGAGCACGTAACCTTCTCCGATCCCTACTATCAGGCATCTCAGAAGATCATCGTCAAGGATGGCGACACCACCTTCGACGATTGCAAGACCGCAGAGGACGTGCTGAAGAAGCTGCAGGCAATGGACAACACCACCAAGATCGGTTACCAGAACGGTACCACCGGTAAGATGTACGTTGAGAACGAGGACGACTACGCCTCCAACAAACTGAAGGTCACCGGTAAGGGCTACAAGAACGGCTCTCTGGCCGTACAGGATCTTCTGAACGGTAACGTCAACTACGTCGTCATCGACGCTGCTCCCGCAGAGTGCATCGTAAAGGCACTCAACGGCGAGGACTGATCAGAGCGATAAGAACCACGGGGACGCCGCAAATCATGCGGCATCCCCATTGTTCTGTTTTAAGGAAAGAGAATTATGCAAAGAAAAATCGAAACCTTTATTGAGGTATTCATCGACGAGGGCGGCTACCGCGACGTGCTCACCGGCCTTCGGAATACGCTTCTGATCGCCGTTTTGGGTCTTGTGATCGGCATCCTGATCGGTACGCTGATCGCTGCAGTGCGCGTGATGCCCAAATACAAGCGTCTCCCCCGCATTCTGGACGGCATCGGCAGATTCTACGTCAGCTTCTTCCGTGGCACGCCTATGGTAGTACAGCTGCTGCTCTTCTGGTACGTTCTGCTCCCGCTGCTGGGGGTCAATCTGCCCTCCCTTACCATCGGCAGCTTCGTGATCGGCCCCGAGGTGTGGGCGTCGGTGATCGTGTTCGGCCTCAACAGCGGTGCCTACATCTCCGAGATCATGCGCGGAGGCATTCAGTCGGTGGACTACGGTCAGACCGAGGGCGGCAGATCGGTAGGCCTCAGCTACGGCACCACCATGATGAAGATCGTCATTCCCCAGGCGGTGAAGAACATCCTCCCCACCATGGGCAACGAGTTTATCACCCTGATCAAGGAAACGTCGGTAGTCAGCTTTATCGGTGCCACCGACCTGTACAAGGCGTTCAAAGACATGGGTAGCAATACATACGAATTCATGGTGCCCTATCTGGCGATGGGTATCATTTACATCCTGCTGGTGTCGATCATCGCACTGGGCATCAAGCTGATGGAAAGGAGACTTGCACGCAGTGATCGAAATCATTAATTTGCAAAAGAAATTTGGCGAGAACGTGGCACTGAACGGCATCACTACCACCGTTAAGGACGGCGAGAAGGTAGTGGTCATCGGCCCTTCCGGCTGCGGTAAGTCCACCTTCCTGCGCTGTCTCAACTGTATGGAGGACCCCACGGGCGGCTCTATCATCTTCGGCGGGGAAGATCTTGCCGATATGCGGGTTGACATCAATCGCCACCGAGAGAAGATGGGCATGGTATTCCAGCAGTTCAATCTGTTCAACAACATGACCGTGCTGGAGAACATCATGCTGGCGCCGGTGCATCTGCGCACCAAGCGTCTGAAGAAGGCGAAACGGAAGAATTTCCGCAGAAGGATTGCGAATCTTTTCCGCAAGGAGAAGAAGGCACTGATCGAGATCACCGAGACCAAGGCCTCCATCAAGGCTGAAGCGGAGGCGAACGCACACAAACTCCTTGCCCGCATCGGCCTGGAGGAGAAGGCAGACGTTTATCCCGCCACTCTGTCGGGCGGACAGAAGCAGAGAATTGCCATCGTTCGCTCTCTGGCGATGAATCCCCAGGTGATCCTCTTCGACGAGCCCACCTCTGCTCTCGACCCCGAGATGGTAGGCGAGGTGCTGGATCTCATCCGCGAGCTGGCAAACGAAGGCATGACCATGGTGATCGTTACCCACGAGATGGGCTTTGCCCGTGAGGTTGCCGACCGCGTGATCTTCATGAGCGACGGCGTCATCACCGAAGAAGGTACGCCCGCCGAGATCTTCGACCATCCTCAAAATCCCCGCACCCAGCAATTTTTGCGTGCGGTATTGCACTAAGTGGCTCCGCCGGCCAAAGGCTCCGCCTTTGGAATCCGGTCGCTTTCTTGAAAGAAAGCGACGCAAAGAACTTTTATAAAAGGACGGCAAATACTTGCCGTCCTCTTTTTTTGCTATGTTTGTACAGACTAAATACGTTAATTGATCCGCCGAGCGAACGATTTCGGATTGGTGTAGTCGGCAGTTGCGAAGCAACTGCGTCCCACGGGCACAAACCACGATTCGGAGTACTACACGACACCCTTTTAGAGGGATGAACACTCTGTGGAATACAGAAGCGGTCATGCCCATGGAG
>JAFTKV010000100.1 GCA_017453085.1 Clostridia bacterium | reverse complement strand
GACGAGCTGGGTATTCCCGCTCATTTGGAAGAATTTACCGTCAATATGGCAACGGTAAAGGACGCACATCTCTATATCGACGGTGAGGAGATCGAGTGTAAGGGTTATATGGGCTCCGGCTCTGCTGAGCTGGAAGCGCCGCTGTTCTATCTCAACTCCACCGATCCCTACTCCCTCACCCAAGTGAAGGACAAGATTGTGCTGGCCGAGGGCCGCATCGGTCACTGGACCTACCGTGACATCGTGGAACAGGGTGCGCTGGGCTTTATCACCTACGACGGCAACGTGAATTACGCCGACTGTGACATCGACAACCGCGAGCTTCGTCCCCAGGTATGCGAGGGCGTAGCAAAGCTCCCCGGCGTGAATATCAACGTGAAGTCGGCTGTGAAGATCGTAGAATCGGGTGCCAAAACGGCGAGAATCGTGCTGGATCAGGACGAGTATGAGGGCAAGTCCCACAACGTAGTCTTCGATCTGCCCGGCGAGATCGAGGACACCATCGTGTTCACCGCTCACTATGACTCCACTTCCCTGTCTCAGGGCTCTTACGACAACATGACCGGCTCTGTGGGTCTGCTGGCAATGGCAGAGCATTTCAAGGATGCGCCTCACCGCTACTCTCTGCGCTTCGTCCTTTGCGGCAGCGAAGAGAGAGGACTGCTGGGCTCCAAGGCATACGTTGCCGCTCACGAGGAGGAGCTTTCCAAGTTTGCGCTGAACATCAATCTGGATATGATCGGCTCGATTATGGGCAAGTTCATCGCCTGCTGTACCTGCGAGGAGGCTGCGGCATCCTACATCAAGTATATGGGCTTTGAGCTGGGCTTCCCCGTTTCCACCCGTCAGGACGTTTACTCCAGCGACTCCACTCCCTTCGCTGACAAGGGCGTGCCTGCCATCTCCTTTGCCCGCATCGCTCCCGGCAATGCCGCTACCATCCACAATCGCTACGACACCCCTGCTCTGCTTTCCGGTGAGCGGATGGTGGAGGACATTAACTTCATTCAGGCATTTGCCGCCAGAATGGCCAATGCGGTTTATCTGCCCATTGACAAGAAGATGCCCGACAATATGAAGGAAAAGCTGGACAAGTACCTGGTGAGAAAGAGATAAACGATAAAGCGACACCCCGACCAAATGGTCGGGGTGTTGGTGTGTTTTTGGGGAGATTGCTGTATCATCCGTAGGGCGGGGGCTTGCTCCCGCCGTAGCAGACAAGCAATTTTGAATGTGCAAATCCTCTGTATGCGGCGGGAGCAAGCCCCCGCCCTACAACGTATCGATGCCATCAATCAAAACCTTTATTTCTTCCGACGGCAACGGTGCGTGCGGAGCGTTTCCCGAAGCAGAATCGCTTTGGGATCGTTTTCGTTACGAAAACTGATAGTGGAATAGGAGTTGTCACAAAACTGTACGTCTATTTCGTAAGTAGAGCTTTTACGTGGGCCAAAACGGGTATTGACGGTAGTTCTGTCCCAGCCAAGCATATAGTGATCGATCTCGGCGTAGGTATACTTTCGGAATACCATATACCAAGCGAGCCGATAGAGGCAATCTTCTTTGACGATCAGCGTTCCCGAGAGCAGGAACCACATCGCAAGGAGGATGCACGCGATCAGCACCAAAAAGAAGATGGAAATCCACCACACGTCGGGAGCATAGTGGCAGATTGATTGCTGAATGATGCAGAAAACCGAGGCAAACAGTGCCGGCAGGAGCGTTCCAACGACAGTTGCAGAGGTCATTAGTTTTTTTTGACAGATGCAAAGGAGCAAAAAAGCTGCCGCAATCCAGATTATTCCAACGGCGATGACGCCGAGTATGATGCAAGTGTTCATTGTATTCTCCTATTATTGCTGGTCGTGAGATGATTCTCATCCACCCCATTCCCTATGGTTCACTACCGAGACGATCGCTGTCATCAGCCACCTCTTTGGCAATGACCGCGCTATGCTCTGATGGTCTTACCGATTGTTACGGTTATTGCCAGCTTTTATCGTCCCAAAAACCGCTGGCGTTCAAATCTCTCCACATATCATTGACCCATTCTGCATCCTTCTCCGCTGCAACACGGGACCAGTATTCCGACGTCAACTCATCCATTCGGAATGTATCCTCATCACGGTAAGAGTAGCGTGGCATAGGCAAAATAGGAATCGCTGGGAACACGATACTCCTCATTCTCGCCCGCCATTCTGCAGCTTCTTCCCTTTTGCGACATCGGGATTGCATATTGGTAAATTCCTCGGGAATCTGAATACCGGGATTAAACGTGCGTGCCAGCTCCAGCCAGAATTCCGCATCGTAGAAACCGCCATCGTTTACCTTTGCCAAAGCTGTCCGGAAGTGGCGCATCATGTGTTCGGATGTCAATACGCAAATCGGATCAAATCTATCCAAATGATCTGGATTCATACTCAAACCTACTTGATAATCCATAGAACTCATTTCCTTGCCGAAAATTTTCTTATGCCGTCTCTTTTGGGCAAGAAATTGACTTTCGCTTTGCGGGGTGTTATTTCGGGTGGACAAATAGGTGATCAATCCGGTAATATGAAAAACCTCATCCAAGGCAGAACCGGAGATTTTGGGATGGTTCTGCACCGCATCCAGCAGAAATTTCAACAGCGACGCCGCCGCTGATTGGTCACGGTTTAGTCCGTATACATGCCGCTGTGTGATAATGTCCTCCGGATCGGAGATGGAGATAATGACACATATATTATCCAGCGTGTCAATCGTATCGTTGAAATATTTCAAAATATCCAAACTGCCTTGCTCCGAAAGGACGGCTTTCAAGCTCGGTAATTTTGCAATAATGTCTCCGTTG
>JAFTKV010000099.1 GCA_017453085.1 Clostridia bacterium | reverse complement strand
CTGACCTACAAGGTTGGTACCATGATCGAGATCCCCCGCGCCGCTCTGACTGCTGATCTGGTTGCCAAGGAAGCTGAGTTCTTCTCCTTCGGCACCAACGACCTGACCCAGATGACCTTCGGCTTCTCCCGTGATGACGCAGGCAAGTTCCTGGATGCATACTATGCAAACAAAATCTACGAGAACGATCCCTTCGCTAAGCTGGACCAGACCGGTGTAGGCAAGCTGGTTGAAATGGCTGCAACTCTCGGCCGTTCCACCCGCCCCGACATCAAGCTGGGCATCTGCGGCGAGCACGGTGGCGATCCCTCCTCCGTTGAGTTCTGCCACAAGGTTGGCCTGACCTACGTGTCCTGCTCTCCCTTCCGTGTACCGATCGCACGTCTGGCTGCTGCTCAGGCTGTTATCAAGAACAAGTAATTGTTCCTATAAACAACAAATCCTCCCGAAGAAACTCGGGAGGATTTGTTGTTTGTTATTGTTTTTGTTAAATGGTTATGCTATAATAATTACACCGGAAATATAATTGGGGGGGAGTAATGCGCAATGAGTTTTTTAGATGATTTACAAAAAGCTAAGAACTATGACCAATTGAAGTTATTTGTTTATTCAGCAAGCTTTTATGATCATGGCAATCTCGATCGGGCACATTTATTTGAGTATATCGATCAAATGCCGATGATCTGCAATGAAAAGAAATACGAAGTACGGATGGATTCTCAATTTTTAGTCTGGCTTGTGCGTCCTGCATTTACAGGTGTGGATGCTCCTATATTAACCGTATTGGACTTGGATCAGATCTATTACGTTATCAGTAGCAGTGATTGCACCGGTGATTCCCACATTTTCATTTATCTTCGCAACAGCGATTTGGGAGATTATTTTTCGGCTGATATGCAGGCATTTACTCAATATATTCGAAAAATCGGATTAGAGCGCATACTCGATAAAGAAAAGAATGAGGTTCCTGAACGCTATCTTAGAATATTTCATTTAGGATGGCTCGATTTTGTTGTGAATGATCAGCACAATTTTTCTAAAATTACATCTTTACTTTTACCGTATTCGAAAGGGTTTAGTGAATATAAATCTCCAAACGAACCTTTTATCATTGATGGAGCAATTGTTGATAACATGACAATTGAAAAGGTGAAGATTGAAGTCAATTCACAATCTATTCTTTTAAGACGCCGAAAGTTATTTTCAAAAGAATTTTCTAAAGTCCGCGTTTTAGTACCGCATATTCAGGATATTGTGTGCTGTGAGCAATTTCATGACGATGGCGACTCGGAGCATTTTGATCGTGTCTTTACTTTGGCTCTTAAATTAGCAAACGGGAAAGTGGTTTATCTTTCCACTGCAAATGAGGATGGTGATATTATCCAAATGTATCAATTGGCATTGGAAATCAAAAGCAGAGTCCCTCGTGTGGAATATTTCTAATGTTAATCCGCCCAAAAATCAAAAGCTGTTGATGGAGTTATCAACAGCTTTTTGGTATTATAGATAATAGAACAATGATGCGATCATTGCAAGCCCTGCACCTACAATCACGTCGGAGGGATAATGCACGCCGCAGAACACTCGGATCACGGCAAGCAATGTGGCAGGAATGAAGAAGACCCATCCCCACGGAAAGACGAACGTGAACGTGGCGGCGATAATGAACGAGCTGAAGATGTGACGGCTGGGGAAGGACTTCCCTTTCGTTTGCTTGGAAAACAGCGGTTTGATCTGCAGCTTTTCATAGGGGCGCGGACGGTTGATCAGCAATCTGATTACCGACAGCAGCACAACGGAGACCGCAGGGATCAGGATCGCTCTGCCGGTGAAATAGTCACCGATATACAGCATCCACAATATACAGATCGGATAAGCGACGATGTAGGAGACAGAGCAGATCCGATTGCTCCATTTGAGTGTTTCCATTGCCCATTTTCGACGGCGGATCGGTGCGGTGATTCGCTCATACCGTTCTGCGGTGAGCGCAAAAGGAAATGTACGTTTCATAGAAGACTCTCCGCATAACGAACGGTTTCCATTGCGTCTTTTCCGTAGAAATCCGCTCCCATCCGATCAGCATATTCCTGCGTCAGGACAGCTCCGCCGACGGCAATCTTGCATTGAGGGGCTTCCCTATGCAACAATTTAATCGTTTCCTCCATGGCCGGGATCGTTGTCGTCATCAGCGCGGATAGCGCAACGATGCGGGCATTTTCACGCAGTGCCGTGTCAACGACGGTTTGCGGTGGGACGTCCCGACCCAGATCGATCAGACGGTAGCCGTAGTTTTCCAGCAGAGTGCGGACGATATTCTTGCCAATATCGTGGATGTCACCTTGAACTGTGGCAATAACGATCGTATATTTTCCGCTGCTCTCACCGGCAGGCATGGCGGTTTTGACCTCCTCGAAGGCCGCTTGTGCAGCTTCGGCGCTCATCAGCAGCTGAGGCAGGAAAAGAGTCTTTGCCTCAAATCGCTTTCCAACCAGATCCAACGCAGGTACGATCTCATTGTTGATCAGCGCAAGAGGAGTCGTTCCGCTTTCCAGTAATGCTTTTGCGGCGATAGCGGTGTCTTCCCGTAGTCCCTTGCAAATCGCCGATTGCAGAGAAGACAGGCTTCCCTCTTCAGATTTGGATAGAGTGGTAGTTTGCGTGGGTGCTGTGCTGCCCGGTGCTACCGATTTCTCGATAAACTCCATACAACCGACGTCGTATCCGTGCAGTGCGCGAAATGCGTGATAGGTGTTCATCATAGCCGCAGAATAGGGATTCATAATGGCGGCGGACAGTCCGTTTTCCATTGCCAGCGCAAAGAAGGCTGCGTTGATCGCTTCGCGATTGGGAAGCCCGAAGGAAACGTTGGACAGTCCCAGAGAGGTGTGGATGCCCTCGGCATGGAGTCGACGGACGGTATCCAGGGTCACCAGTGCGGCAGATTGATCGGCAGAGACTGTAAGGGCGAGGGGATCGATGATGATGCGATGCGCTCCGATGCCGTAGCTTGCAGCAGTATCGATGATGCGGCGAGCGATGGCAATGCGTCCTTCGGCGGAAGCGGGGATGCCGTTTTCGTCCAGCGTCAAGCCAATGACTACGCCGCCGTATTTTTGTACCAGCGGGAAGATGCTATCCATTACGGAAGCTTTTCCGTTGACCGAGTTGACCAGCGGAATACCGTTGCACAGGCGCAGACCACGCTCCATCGCGGCAGGATCGGTGGTATCGATCTGCAGAGGGAGGTCACAAATCGCCTGTACCCCAGTGACGACCTTTGCCATCATCTCGGGTTCGTTGATCTCGGGCAGACCGACGTTGATATCAAGTGCCTGTGCGCCCGCTTCCTGTTGACCGGCTGCTTCTCTGAGGATATAGGAGAGATTATTCTCGCGCAGCGCTGCTTTGAGCTTGGATTTGCCGGTAGGATTGATGCGCTCACCAATGAGGCGGGGATCGCCGTTAAAGGTGAGAGCGTGGGTTCCCGATGAAATGACGGTACGATGTTTTTCTATAGGCTGAATCGGCGAAAGCTTGGCTACACGCTCGCGGAGCTTTGCAATATGTGCGGGAGTAGTGCCGCAGCAACCGCCCAATACACGTGCGCCTGCTTGGGCCAGCGCGACCATTGATTCTGCAAAATCGTCGGGAGTGACGTCGTAAACAGTGCGATTCCCTTCCAGGCGGGGCAGTCCCGCATTAGGAACCACTACCAGAGAAGTTGATGATGCATTGGCAAGACGGGGAAAGATCTCCTCCATCTGCTTCGGACCGAGAGAGCAGTTCATGCCCAGCGCATCAACCGAAAGACCCTCTAACAGAGCAACCATTGCTTCGGGAGATGCACCGGTCATCAGCTTGGCAGACTGATCGTAGACATTGGTTACGAAAATCGGCAGATCACAGACCTCTTTGGCAGCAAGCACGGCTGCTTTGGTTTCATAGGAGTCGTTCATGGTTTCGATGGCAATCAAATCAACGCCGGCACGAACGCCGATTTGGATCGTCTCCTTGAACAGCGAGACCGCATCCTCGAACTCCAGCGTGCCGAATGGCTTCAGCAGCTTACCGCAAGGACCTACATCCAACGCAACGTAAAGCGGTCGATTCAAATGAGCGCACTCTTCCCTTGCGGTTTTGGCGCAGGCAATCGCTCCTTCGATCACCGCACGAAGGGAATAATCGCCCTCTGCGGAGAATTTCAATGCGTTGGCACCGAAGGTGTTGGTGCAAGCAATATCAGCTCCCGCCTCGTAGTATGCCTTATGAATGCCACTAACGACATCGGGATGGGAGAGATTCCAACGCTCCGGCAGCTCACCTGCAGGAAGACCGGCAGATTGGAGCATCGATCCCATTCCGCCGTCGTAAAAGAGAAAACCGCTTTGTAGCTTTTCACGAATTGTCATACAGTTACCTTGTTTCTTAGAATAATAGAAATTATGGATCAAAATAGCGATATACCTCTCGTCGGTCATTTAGCCTGTCGGAGAGGTATAACTGATTGTGTTATCGAATGATCTCAGAAAGATTACGTTGAATGGCAGCAGCAACGTCGGGCTTGTTCATAGAATAAACGTGAACTGCATTGATGCCGTTGGCATACAGGTCAATGATCTGATCGGTGGCATAGGCGATACCGGCCTGCTTCATTGCATCGGGATTATCGCCGAAGCGATCTACGATCTGGATGAATCGTTTGGGAAGCAGCGAACCGGAAAGCGCACAGATGCGCGCGATAGACTTGGGAGTGGTCACCGGCATAATGCCTGCAACGATAGGCACGGTGATGCCTGCTTCGCGCAGCTTATAGATGAAATTATACAGGATGTTGTTATCGAAAAACATCTGTGTCGTCAGAAATTCGCATCCGGCATCAACCTTGCGTTTCAGATTGGCTATATCCTGCTTCTGGGTGTCCGCTTCGGGATGACCTTCGGGATAGCAGGCACCGCCAATGCAGAAGTCGCCTTTTGCCTTGATATGGCGCACCAGATCGCTGGCGTGCTCAAAATCTACGCAAAGCGGACGGTCCTTAGCCCAATCCTTGGGACGGTCGCCGCGCAGTGCGAGGATATTCTCAATTCCGTGCGCCTTCATCTGATCCAGGCGATCATTAATGGTAGTACGATCGGCACCTACGCAGGTCAGATGTCCTACCGTGGTAACACCGTAGTTTTTCTGCAGATTTCCTGCCACTTCAACGGCAAATCCGGCATTTGATCCACCGGCTCCGAAGGTGACGCTCATGTAAGACGGATTGATTTTGGCGATCTCCTCGGTGGCGTGCTTGACTGATTCGAACGCATCGGTCGTCTTCGGGGGAAACACTTCAAACGAAAGTGCGGGCTTGTCTGCTTTGATGATATCGATAACTTTCATGAAAATGCCTTTCAAATAATAATTTTAGATTATTCAAACGCTTGCACTGCCCGAATGGCCGCTTGCCAGCGTGCATAGTCGTTGGGAGCAGATGCGCCGGAGCGAGGAGTAAAGCGGCAGGCGGATACTCTTACCTTGGGAAGATCATCTATGGTATACAATCCTGCACCGATGCCCGCCAGCATAGCGGCACCCAGCGCGGTGGATTCGATGACCGCAGGACGGTCAACGGTAATGTTCAAAAGATCTGCCTGGAACTGCATCATAGGCGTGCTGACCGATGCTCCTCCGTCCACCTTCAGCGAGTGGATAGGAATGCCCGATGCTTTTTGCATGGCAACGATCAGCTCGGCGGATTGGTATGCAATTCCCTCCAGCACGGCGCGGCAGACGTGGCAGCGATTGGAGCCTCGGGTCAGACCAAGGAGTGCACCTCTGGCATACATATCCCAATAAGGCGCTCCAAGACCTGTAAATCCGGGAACGAAGATCACGCCGCCGCTGTTTTCAACCTGCTCCGCAAGAAGATCGCATTCGGGAGCGGAGGAAATGAGCTTTAGCTCGTCTCGTAGCCATTGGATCGCAGAGCCAGCGTTGAAAACGCTTCCCTCCAGCGCATAGGTTACTTGGTCGCCTATCTTCCAGCCTACGGTGGTGATGAGCTTTTCGTTGAAAACAGGACGGTTACCGATATTCATCAGCGCAAAGCATCCGGTACCGTAGGTGTTTTTCGTATCGCCCAGCGAAAAGCAGGTTTGTCCGAAGAGTGCAGCCTGCTGGTCACCGGCAGCTGCGGTCACAGCTTTTCCCCAAATTTGAGGAGGAATAGCCGTATCTTCACGAACTGTTCCCAAATATCCCGCATTATCAACGATTTTCGGTAGAATTCCCATAGGAATTCCGAGCTTTTGGCAGATGTCACGATCCCATTCCAGCGACGAGATGTTCATCAACATGGTGCGGGATGCATTAGTTACGTCGGTTACGTGATTGCCGGTCAGCTTCCAGACCAGCCAGCATTCCACCGTTCCGAATAACAGCTTTCCTGCCTCGGCAAGCTCACGCACACCGGGTGTGTTGGCAAGCAGCCACACGATCTTGGTGGCGGAGAAATAGGCGTCGATCGGTAGACCCGTGGTGCGTTTGATCGTGCTTTCCCATCCGCTTGCGGTCAACGCCTCGCATTGAGATGCGGTGCGGCGGCATTGCCAGACGATGGCGGGGGCAATGGGTTTTCCCGTTTCGGTGTTCCATAGGATTGTGGTTTCCCGCTGATTGGTGATACCGATGCAGTCGACCTCATCCGTTATCTCTGCAAGTAACACTCCTGCTGCTTGCATCTGCGAATGAAAGATCTCTTCCGCGTCATGCTCGACCCATCCCTCCTTGGGATAGTGCTGAGTAAGCGGGATATTTTTCTGTCCAAGAGGACGGAATTCACGATCAAACAGGATCGCTCGGGAGGAGGTTGTTCCCTGATCAAGTGCAAGTATTGCCATGGCTTAGATCTCAGGGATGACGATATCCACTTCTCTGCCCAGCTGGGAGGAGCGGATAATACCGTCGATGATTGCTTGGTTATAAAGGATCTGCGAGGTAGGAACAGGTGCTTCGGTGCCGTTCAGAATAGCATCTACGAAGGAGCGGACCTTTTTGTAAAAGAGAGTGGACTTTTCTTGAGGAATAATATCAATTTTAGAGGAAGTAGGAACGCCGTTCTCATCGTCGTGCATCAGAGTGATCTCGCCGATGGGGCCGTCCCATGCTCCGCCCCAAAGCTCAAAGTGTGGCTGGCGAACCTTCAGACCTGCATTTTTGCCAAGGAAAATGAAGTCACCACAGGAGTCCATGTGCATTGCCCAGGACATACGGAAATCAAAGGTGATCCCACCCTCCAGACGGATAAATGCGGCGGAGAAATCGTCTACGCTGAAGCGATCGGATTCCTTATAATACTTGGGATTCTTGCCGAAGTAATCGTAGGCAACGGCGGAAACGGTCAGGGGCTTGGGGTAGCCGATGGTGTTCAGTCCGAAATCCAGAGCGTAGCAGCCGATGTCTGCCAGCGCACCAACGCCTGCTTTGTCCTTGTCTATAAAGGTCGAGCCGGGGATACCGCGTCTGCGACCGCCGCCGGATTGAACGTAGTAGACGTCGCCCAACAGACCGGATTGCACCAGCTCCTTGATGTGGCGTGAGTTTTCGTCGTAGCGGGGCTGGAAGCCGATGGTCAGGATCTTTCCGCTCTTCTTTTCCGCACGGCACATAGCAACGCCTTCGTCGAGGGTAATGCTCATGGGTTTTTCACAAAGCACGTGTACGCCTGCTTCCAATGCGGCCACGGTGCACTCTGCATGAGTGGAGTTATAGGTGCAGACGCTGACCGCATCCAGATCCATTTTCAGAAGCTCTGCGGCAGAGGTAAAATCCTTTGCACTTGTCAGTTCGTAGCGGTCGAGAAACTCCCGTGCTTTGCCGGGAATGATGTCGGCACCGCCTATGATCTCCACCTCGGGGATCTGCTGATAAGCACGCATATGGGCGTTGGCGATTCCGCCGGTTCCGATAAAGCCTACACGAAGTTTTTTCATAGTATCCTCCCATTGTCATGAGGTGCGTATACTGCACCGCTTGATTATATACGTTATTATAGCACGATCTGCGAAAAATGTCAATTCTTCTTTCGCTTTTTCTTTTGCAGATAGGGCAAATATGCCGAGAATGCGGACGGCAGAGGATAATCTGCTTCCAGTCGTTCCAGGCTGGCAGATACCGTGCCTGCGGGGATTTGGGAAATGGCGGATAGCGTCAGCTGATAGCCGATCATCTGCCATTCGATGTGCGTGAAAATGTGTTTGGCAGCGGGGAGCGGTTCGATGCGGACAACGTCCAGGCCAAGCTCTGCGGCATGCGTAAGTACCTCTGCCTCTGATCGGTGACCGTCCATCGAGGGAAGCTGCCAAAGCCCTGCCAAAAGTCCCTTGTCCGGTCGCTTTTCGATCAGCACTTCTCTGTCGCTGCGGATAATCAGGATCGTGCGTGGATCGACCTTTCGGGGCTTTTGCTGCTTGGGAGAGGGGATCAAGTCTACTGTTCCCTCCCGATGTGCAATGCACTGCGACGATAGTGGACAGCTCGAGCAAAGCGCACTACCCTTTGGCAGGCAAACGGTTGCGCCCAGCTCAATGAGCCCTTGATTGTATGCAGACGGGTCGTTCGGCGAGACGAAGGGGGCAATCAGTTTGGCATATTCCTTTTTCAGTGCAGGATCGAAAATATCACGACGATCACCAATCAGCCGTGCAAGCACGCGCATAACGTTACCGTCCACTGCAGGAGCAGGAATGCCAAATGCGATGGATGCGATCGCTCCCGCTGTGTACTCGCCGATTCCTGTCAGTTTTTGTAGCTTGGCAGGATCAGCCGGAAACTGTCCGTCATAGGTCGCAACGACGGTGCGCGCGGCTTTTTGCATATTCCGCACGCGGGAGTAGTAGCCGAGCCCCTCCCAAAGCTTCAGAAGCTGCTCCTCAGGGGCATTTGCCAATGCATACACATCGGGGAGGGCTGTCAGAAATCGTGCGTAGTAGGGCTTAACTGCCTCCACGCGGGTCTGCTGGAGCATGATCTCCGAGACCCAGATCCTGTACGGATCCTTGGTATGTCGCCACGGCAAATCCCGAGCGTTCTGTCGGTACCAATTCAGTAAAGGTGCTTCGAGTTTATTTAGACACATTGTTGTTTTCACCGATTTGTGCGATCAGCACGTCAGCTGAAAGCTTTTGAGATCCTTCGTCCGCAGACAGCCTGTATGCGGACGGGGTCATATTCATTTCTTTTTGAAATACTTTTGAGAAATAACCTTGATCTGCAAACCCACAACGCAGGGCTATATCGCAGATGGTAGCATTGCTCTTGGCCAGCAGCATCATTGCCTGCTCCAGGCGGTATTTAGTGATATATTTGTTTACCGAAATGTGATAACGTTGTTCGAAGGAATTGATCAAGGTTGACTTTGAACAATGGAAGTAGACGCACAGCTCCTTGATCGTCAGGCGTTGGCCGAAGTTGCGGTGTATATATTTCATCGTCAGCTCTGCGAGATCACGCTCGGGCAGACGAAGCTTGTTGGAATAGGTGATGTATTCCGAGCAGACCGTCATGATATTGACGTAGGATTCGATCATATCCATCGCAACAGCGGGGATCTGATCGATCTTTTTCTCCAACATAACACGGTTTTCGATGTAGGGGCGGGTGCGTACGCTTACCAGATTGCGGTTCTCCTCTGTCTGGTCGATGACCTGTCCCATCATCAGATAGCCTGCTAGTACGCCGAAATGATAGAGTGGGCTGACTGCCTCCCACAGGCCGAATTTACAGCGATAGATGTAAACATCGCCGGTTCGGTTTACCGTATCGAACGCCAGCTTGTCGGCCTCCTTGCAGACGGTGGCGCATCGATCGCTTTGCCGCAAATAGGCACAAAAAGGAGATAACGCAGAGGGATACGCTGCAATCTCGCGATATTCGGTATCGTGAACCGAAATACGGAATCCGGATATTTTGTGCAGCTCCTTCAGGATAAACATGACGTCCAGCGAATCTTTCATAACCGCTCCTTTGATGCAATGGAATATCGTCCAATTTGTTCAATATTGCAAATTTAGTCTATTTTCCAAATCATTATACCATTTTACATAGAAAAATGCAAGTATTTGTTGTACAATAAAATAGAAAAAATGTAAAATTATCATATTTCTAAGGAGGCTAATATGATCAATACTGCCGTACATCTCTTAGTAAACTATGGAATTGAAAAAGGACTTCTTTCCGAAGAGGATCGAGTCTATGCGCAGAACCGTATCCTTGCGCTGATGCAGAAGGACGGTCTGGAGCCTGCTGCTTCTGATGGAACGGAGCTCGCTCTTCACGAGATTCTGGACATCCTTGTGAATGACGCTGCCGCTCGCGGTCTGATCACCGACAGTCCTGTTTACCGTGATCAGTTTGATACTGCGCTCATGGATTGCCTGATGCCCCGTCCCTCCGTGGTAAATGCTGCTTTTGCTATGCTTCGGGAGAAGGATCCTGAGCAGGCTACCGATTGGTTCTATCATCTGAGCAAGGCCTCCAATTATATTCGCGTAGATCGCATCGCCCGTGACGTGAAGTGGGTGATTCCCTCCGAGTATGGTGAAATCGACATTACAATCAACCTGTCCAAGCCCGAAAAGGATCCGAAGGCGATTGCCGCTGCCAAGCTTGCCAAGCCCTCGGGTTATCCCAAATGCCAGCTGTGCATCGAGTCGGAGGGATATGCAGGCCGCGCTGACTTCCCTGCCCGTCACAATCATCGCATCATTCCGCTGACCCTCTGCGGAGAGGCTTGGAGATTCCAGTATTCTCCTTACGTTTATTATAACGAGCACTGCATCGTGCTGAATGCTCAGCACACGCCCATGAAGATCTCCCGTCAGACTTTTGCCCGTCTCCTGTCTTTTGTAGAGCAGTTCCCTCACTACTTCCTGGGCTCTAACGCAGATCTTCCCATCGTTGGTGGATCGATCCTGACGCACGATCACTTCCAGGGCGGTCATTATACCTTTGCAATGGCGAAGGCTCCTATCGAAATTCCCGTTTCCTTCGACGGATTTGACGATATCGACGCAGGCATCGTACAGTGGCCGATGGCGACCATCCGTCTGACTGCCGACAACAAGGATCGCATCGTCGAGCTTGCCGATAAGATCCTTGTCGCTTGGAGAGGTTACAGCGATCCCGATGCGTTTATCTTCGCCGAGACCGAGGGCACGCCTCACAACACAATCACTCCCATTGCGAGGATGGCTGACGGCAAGTTCCAGCTGGATCTGGTGCTGCGTAACAACATCACTACCGAAGAGCATCCTTTGGGCGTATACCATCCTCACGCAGAGCTGCACCACATTAAGAAGGAGAACATCGGTCTGATCGAGGTCATGGGCCTTGCAGTACTTCCTGCCCGTCTGAAGGCGGAAATGGAGCTTTTGGCAGGTATTCTGCAGAGAGGCGAAGATCCCGCATCCAACGAGGACACCGCGAAGCACGCTGAGTGGGCAAACGAGATCAAGGCAAGCCGTCCCGAGGTAGCAACCGACGCTGCAATGGATGTGCTGAAGGAGGAAATCGGTAAGGTATTCGTCCGCGTTCTGGAGGATGCAGGCGTTTACAAGTGCACTCCCGAAGGCAGAGCTGCATTCGTGAAGTTTGTAAAATCTGTATAATCACAAGATTCCCTCGGACAGCCTCCGAGGGATTTTTGGAAAGAGAATTAATTATGACAGTCGAAGAAATTAAGATTCGTCAATTGACAAATCAATACCTCGTCATACCCGCAGATAAGCTTACCGTTGTACGCGATCTATGTGGTATCCAGTCACAATTTATGGTGAATGCTATGCACTCGCTGAAAATCAGATGTGATGATTTCGACGAAGCTCTGGCAGCAGATGGATTGGTAAAAAACTGGTCGCTCCGCGGTACAGTTCACGTCTTTGTCCAAGAAGATTTGCCTCTTTTTGTTCGTTGCAATAATGGCATCAATTATCTAAACGATCATTTTGACGTTCACACATTTTGGAATCAAAGAGATTGCTGGGCACTTACACCCGAAAGACAGCGCGAACTGTCCAATGTGATCATTGCAGCCATTGAGCATAAATCTCACACTCGCGACGAGCTAAAAGAAATTTGTCGAATTCATGGCATGACAGGTGCGGAAGAAGGAAGCATGTTTGATCCATGGGGTGGTGGAATCAGGGAGCTTTGCGAGCGGGGATTTATGAATTACGTAGTGCAGGAGAAAAAAGCATAGTGCTTATCTCCCCGCTACATTCCCCTCTCGGATGACGTAGCTAAGCTGGAGATCGCAAGACGGTATTTCGCCAACATTGCCCCCGCAACAATCCACGACGCTATGTATTTTCTCGGTGCTAAGCAAAGCGAGGTTAAGAAATGGCTGTCCCAGTTGCCTGTTTGCAGTACCGATTGCAACGGAAAGACCTATTACTATATTAAGAACGGCAAAAAGTACGATCACATGATTCCAGATTGTCTTTTTCTTGCGGGATTTGATCAACTCATGTTGGGGTATCAGAAAAAAGAGAGTTTGTATCTTTCTGAGGAACATATGCGTGGTATATTCAATCTTGCCGGAATCGTGATGCCTGCAATTTTGCTACGCGGAACCGTTATAGGAAAATGGAAAAAGAAAAATCGAAAACTGACACTCACGTTCTTTAACCGAGTGACATCTGAAGATATAACCATCATACGGGAAAAAGCAGAATCTATTTGGACGGACATTGCTATTATTGAACTTGAATAATCAAAACAGGAGAGATTACATTATCTCTTCTGTTTTGTTTTTAGATTTAAGGGAATCGATTCGGATGATGCGCCTTGTTCATTCAACTATTTCATAGGTAAAAAATTTGAAGTTTTATCTAAGTTTTTACAATTTGTACTTTACAAAACGATTTTTTTGTGGTATACTATCTCGGTAATAGATGAGTTGCTTCGAATAAAGTGCTATTGCTTTTTATAACTTGATTTCAAAGAAGGAAGTGTCATTATGGCGAATTACGAAAGAAGAGTGGGTACCGTATCCAGAGGTATCCGCTGCCCTATTATCCGCGAGGGAGAAGACCTTGCAACAATTGTATCCGAAAGCGTGCTTCTTGCGGCCGAATCCGAAGGGTTTGAGCTGCGTGACAGAGACGTTATCTCGGTTACCGAATCGGTTGTTGCCCGCGCGCAGGGGAATTATGCGTCTGTAGAAGATATTGCAAACGATGTAAAAGCAAAGCTGGATGGCGTCGAGTCCGTCGGCGTTATTTTCCCTATTCTCTCCAGAAACCGATTTGCTATTTGTCTTCGCGGCATCGCAATGGGCGTTAAGAAAATTGTCCTCATGCTCGCGTATCCTTCTGACGAGGTAGGCAATGAGCTGGTCAGCCTTGACAAGATCGATGCGGTCGGCGTCAATCCGGACTCCGACGTTCTTACCGAAGCAAAATACCGTGAATATTTCGGCGTAAACAAGCATGAATTTACCGGGGTTGACTACGTTCAGTATTATGCTGATCTGATTCGCGAATGCGGTGCTGAGGTTGAGGTGATTTTCGCAAATCAGCCCAAGGCAATTTTGGATTATACCGATACCGTTATCAACTGCTCTATTCATACCAGAGCCCGCACTAAGCGTATTCTTCTTGCAAACGGCGCAAAGAAGGTCATCAATCTGGATGAGATCCTCAATGCACCCGTAAACGGCAGCGGTTACAACGAAGCATACGGACTGCTCGGCTCTAATAAGGCAACCGAGGATAAGGTAAAGCTGTTCCCCAGAGATTGCAAGGATCTCGTGTTGGATATTCAGAAGCAGATTCTCGATGCATGCGGCAAGCACGTTGAGGTTATGGTATACGGCGACGGTGCGTTCAAGGATCCCCAGGGTAAGATCTGGGAGCTTGCCGACCCCGTAGTTTCTCCTGCATATACGGACGGACTGATCGGTACACCTAACGAGCTCAAGCTGAAGTATCTCGCTGATAACGACTATAAGGATCTATCCGGTGAGGCTCTTAAAGAGGCGATCTCCAAGAGCATTCGTGAAAAGCAAGGCTCGCTTGTAGGCAATATGGCTTCCCAAGGCACCACGCCCCGTAAGCTCACCGACCTGATCGGCTCGCTTTGCGATTTGACAAGCGGATCCGGTGACAAGGGTACTCCTATCGTGCTTGTACAGGGGTATTTCGATAACTACACCAACTAATCTTGAATTTCAAAATGGAAGGTAATTAGCTACCTTCCATTTTTGTTGATTGGGGCTTGATTTTTCAACCGTAATCTGTTACAATAATCCCATAAACCGATTGGGAGGAAATTTTATGAAACGATTACTGCCGATTCTTCTCTGTTTATGTCTGATGGGCTGTTCCTATCTTGGTGCTACTGAGGAGATTCTGATCAGCTCACCCTACGAGCTGACCCTTGCTACTATTGAAACCTTCACGTCTACTCCCGAAACTACGCCTTCTGCCTCTATGACTGATGATAACGGAAATGAAGTCCCTGCCGTAACCGAGGTTACCGATCCTCCGATGCCGGAGATTACGATATTGATCATCAGCAAGACCACCAAGAAGATCCATTATTACGAAGCTTGCTCCTATGCAGCCAGTATTTCGGACAAGAACCGTGCCATCGCATCGGTGGAGCATGAGGAGGAGTTGCTCAAAGAAGGCTATACCGTCTGTAGCTGGTGTGAGAAAAAGCGCGGGGAGTGAATAATCATGACTTCTGATGAATAACAGCCAAGATACCATTAGAGGAAAGGATCTATGCGAAAACTAATATTTATAGCCGATGGTCAGATTTCTGATCGAAACAATTCCCGATACGATAAATATATTAGCTTTACAAACAAACTTGGAGACGAGCGATTCGCAGTAAAAGGCGAATACTACTCTCGTGAAGAATTTGCTGAATACGTAAAAAAGATAAAGCCACAGGGAGTTGTTTTCAGTTTTGATACACAGGATGAGTTTGAGTGTATTATCGAATTGATCAGTGGATTCGTTACATCCCTTTATATCTTTGCAAAGCACAACAGACAATTTGATTTTACTCCGCTTGAAAAATGCAAGGGAATTGCGGATTGACATTATCAAGGATGAGCCGAGCGAGTATTATTTGACCTTGATCTCAAAGTGCAGTCATCTTGAGATTTTTATTACACCGGATAGTTTCTTTACATTCCAACAGTTTGCATGGCTGAAAGCAAAATTGCCGCAAATTCGCGAAGGGCTTGATTGTGTGTACGAATACAAAAACGGTAAGAACTTATATGCTATCATAGGCAGAAGGACACCAAAAAGTTTGGATAATATTGCAGAGACCCAAAAATATCAAAAGAGATATGAAGCTCTTGTAAAGAAATATGAAAAACGTGAAGATCCGCCGAGTGATCTGAAAAAAGATTGACAATGAAAAAGCCGATAGACATTTGTCTATCGGCTTATTTGGTCTGAGTGACACGACTTGAACGTGCGGCCTCTACCACCCCAAGGTAGCGCGCTACCAACTGCGCCACACCCAGATTTTGTTGCTTTCTTTCGTCAGCCTCAGTATTATAGCACAGTGTTTCCGACTTGTCAACCCCTTTTTCGAATTTTTTTAATTTTTTTTATTTCTCTGCTTTTTGATACTCTACACTTTCTACAATGACAAGATTGGTCATTTGGCTTTTTCATTTATAAAATATTTTTGCGCAAAAAAGCAAAATCAGTCAACAAAATAGCAAGTGCCTGTCTTTACAAATCGGATTATTGATGGTATAATCAAATTAAATCCGTCAATCTATCCAAATGAGGTGTAGGAATGTATTTTGAGCGCCACGTCTTTTCCGATTCGGATCTGCCGATTTATTTTCAATTTCAGCAAAGAACGACTGCTGAACCAATCTTTCAGCTCCATTGGCACGAAACGCTTGAGTTGATCTATATTACGGAGAATTCCGTAGAGATCCGTATCAACGATAAAACGGAAATCTACAGTGCCGGTGAGCTGGTTGTGATCAATCCTCAATCTGCACATAATTTTCGTGCTGTTGGCAAAGATTGCAGCTATTATTGTTTGATTCCGGACAATGCACTGCTGTCGTCCTTCGGTATTTCTCCCGGTTCCCTTTCCGTTCGCAATCGAATTCATGATGAAGAGATCGTATCAGTCTATAAACAGTTAATTCGTGAAACGAACGAGCGAAAATCCATGTACAAGAGTTGTGCACGGGCATATATCAATTTGATGGTTTCTCTGCTCGTCAGAAATCACACTGTAGACCAGCACACCGCAAAACGTTTTGACGATAACTCTATGTCGATTGCCAAGGACGCAATTCATTATATTGAAGAGCATTATGCTGAACCGATCGATGGGATCATCATTGCTGATGCACTGGGAATCAGCCGCAGCTATCTTTGTCACGTCATCCGAAAAGTTACGAATCAGACGTTGACCGAGAATCTGATGTACGTTCGTTGCAGAAAAGCGAAAGAGTTATTATGGGCCGGTTATTCGATCAATCAGATTCTTTATCAGACCGGATTTAACAATACATCACATTTTTGCCGCACTTATAAAAAAATGATGGGAGTGCCTCCTTCATTTCATAAAAAGAACAAATCCGCTCAAGAAAGGAAAAATGAACAATGAACGCAAAACGAATTCTTGCAGGTATGTTGTCCGTTCTTCTGCTGCTTCCCACTCTGTTGGCGTGTAACTCTTCCACTGACGCCGATACTACCACTCAAACCGGAAACAGCGCGACAACTACTACTACTGTAAATGGCAATAAGCCTGCCGATCCCGATACGTGTACGACCCATACGCCCAGCACAATCGGCGGCTATTGCACCGTTTGTCATTCGATCCTGAAGACTGACGAAAGAGAGTATTTGGACATGGTCTATTTTTCGTGTGATGATGAAATGCTTACCGAAGCGTACAAAATCGCGCTGGCAGATTGCTTCTCCAACATCAAACGGTTTAAGGGCGGTTTGCTGTCTTCCGAAAAGGAAGTCATCATTGCGGGCGCAGATTACACGACTCCTTGGACGCGTGACGGCTCCATCAACGTTTGGAATGCGTTTGCATTTCTGAATCCCGAGGTATCCAAGAATACCCTGCTCTCTTTGCTGAAAAAGAGCGGCAGCGATTATCTGATCGACGGTCAGTATTGGGATGCGATCATCTGGTCCATCGGTGCATATCAGTATTTGCTGATCAATGAGGACAAGGCGTTTATGCGCATTGCTCAAAATGCAATCGAGACTACGCTTGCCAAATTCGAACGGGAAGAATTTGATCCTGCGGATGGGTTATTCCGCGGTGGCGCAGTCTATGCGGACGGTATCGCAGCATACCCCGATCAGTATGCAAACGGACCCAATTCCGGTATTGAGGGATGGCTGGAAAACCCCGATAATAACGATAAAAAAGCGGATACCGGCAGAGGTCTGCCGATGAAGGCACTGTCCACCAACTGTACGTATTATCAGTCCTACGTGATCCTTGCTTCGCTGAACGAAATGCTGGGCTTGGATGCTACGGACGCTGCCGCAAAAGCCGATGCACTGAAGGCGGCCATCAATAAGGCATTCTGGAATGAAGAAAAGGGCACCTACGATTATCTCGCTTATGAGTGTGATTATCAGGAAGCGATCGGCATTGGCTTCGTTCTGCTGTTCGGCATCGCAGACGAGCGCCAGGCTGCATTAGTGCTGGAAAACACTTACGTGACTGAGCAAGGCATCGCTTGCGTTTGGCCTTCCTTCGACCGTTATCTGGAACGGGACGGTTACGGCAGACACGCAGGTACCATATGGCCCCACGGTCAGGGCTTCTGGGCGCGCGGCGCATTCGAAAACGGCTTTGTACAGGCCTTCGAAAGCGAGCTGTACACCCTTGCGGAAAAGGCCGTCCGTGACGGTCAGTTCTACGAGATCTATCATCCCGATACAGGCGCAGTCTACGGCGGTCTGCAGGGATTCGGTCATAACGACATTTCTCTGTGGGGCTCCTGCTCTCATCAGACCTGGAGTGCTACGG
>JAFTKV010000098.1 GCA_017453085.1 Clostridia bacterium | reverse complement strand
GTTCTTTTTTGCGGTAAGCTTGAGAGGTATGATCGTATTGACTGGCTCGGTATTCATAGGTGTTGACTTTATGCAGTTCGGTGCCTGCGATGCTTTTTAGCTTCACATCGAGAATGCTCAAAAACATTGCAGGGGCTTTATTGGCGAGGGATTTGCCGAAACGTTTCTTCTTTTTATAACGTCCCTTCTCATCAACCGTGGTTTCTTTTGCCCTTCGCTGCAACCCTTTATAGCTCATCGTTTCTACATAAACTTCATCACCCATAGCCAATATTGCATTGGCAAGGCAATTGTGCTGATACTTTCGGATCGCCGCATTTTTTCGCTCCAATTCCCGCACTTTTGCCGCCATCTTCCGATAATGCCCTGAATAGTGCCACTGCATCCGTTTTCCCTTTGTCGGACGCTTGATCGTTCCGTCAGGATTGTAATTCTCGGAATTGGTAGCACGCTTGCTTGCATCCAACTTCCGTTGCAGAGCGCATTTTTTCTTGTGATTCTGATTCACTTGATCTGCAAGCTCTAAAAGCTGTACTGTTTCAGCCGAAACAATGGCAACCGTTTGGGTACCAATATCAATTCCAACTCTTCCCGAGCCAACTGCGCGCGGCTTTTGTACGGCAGAACCATCCAAAGCAAATTGGAGATAGTATTTGTAGCGGTTTTTCATCCATTTCCGCACCACACGCAAATATTTGATGGGCTTTGTCAGCATTTCCTTCTCATACTCGGTAGATGGTTCGGCAACGGCAATCTTCAATTTAATTTGATGCTCGCACTTTCCGCCCGTCCAAATAAATACGGAATCCTCATATTTCATACCGTTGCCGTGTTTTTTATTCGCAACACTTTCCAGCGTTCCCCGCTTATGATAGCTGACTTGCGTGCCAGTACCAAATAAGTGTTTTTCAAATGCACGCCATACATCAGATGCAGCCTTGTAGGCTACTTGCGAATAAATATGCTCCACAAAATGCTTTTGCATAGGGGTTATATCATCTAAAAATGCGTATTCGGAAAAGCCCGCATCTCTAAGCAGCTTGCTGCGCTCCCGGAATAGAACCTTTTTCTCTTTTTCGGTTGCAGTATCCAGCTTCGCCATCAGCTCCCGATACGGAGCGGTGCGTTTGAGTTGTCCTAATTTTCGCAATTCAAATCTAATCAGCGAATTCTTCAGATGCTCAATAATGCGAAACCGCTTTTCGAGAATGTGCTCTTGCCACGGCTCTGTATACATAGGCAGAGTCAACACACAACATTCTTTCGTTTCTTTCATTATGAATTGTCCCTCCTTTGTAATAACTGTACACATTGTATCACATTATTTTTGCTTTTGCAATAGATTTGTAAAATTGTTGCAAAAAACGCCGACGAGTACTCGTCGGCGCTTTATAAAAGTTCTTGGAGATTCCAAAGAACCTTCTTTCAAGAAGGTTCTTTGGCGGGCCCGGGCAGAGCCCGGTCAATCTTAGCTATTCTTTCTGCCGAAGGGGCGGTCGCCACGACGCTCGCGACGCTCGCCACGGTCTTCGCGGTGCTCACGGGGTGCGCGGGGAGGACGCTCTTCGCCTTCGAGCTTAGGGAGCAGTGCCTTAGCGGACAGGTTGTAACGACCCTTTTCGTCAACGCCCATGAACTTAACGGTCAGCTCGTCGCCTTCCTTGACCACGTCCTCAACCTTTTCTACGAAGCGGTTGGACAGATCCTTGATGTGGCACATGCCTTCCTTGCCGGGAGCAAACTCAACGAATGCGCCGATGGGGATGATGCGGGTAACCTTGCCGGTGTAGGTTGCACCTACCTCGGGCTCGAAGCAGATTGCCTCGATCTCACGAACGGCTGCGTCTGCGGATGCGGTGTTGGTAGCCGCAATGTAGATGGTGCCGGAATCGTCGTCAGCGATGTCGATGGTAGCACCGGTCTCTGCAACCAGTCTGCGAATGGTCTCGCCGCCCTTACCGATGACTGCGCCGATCTTGTCGGGATTGATGTGGATGGTGATCATCTTGGGAGCGGTGGGAGCAACCTCTGCACGAGGAGCGGGGATCGCCTTCAGGATGACCTCGTCGATGATATACTCACGGCCTGCCTTGGTCTGCTCGAATGCCTTTTTGATGATGGCGGGGGTCAAACCGTCTACCTTCAGGTCCATCTGGATGGAGGTAATGCCCTTCTTGGTACCTGCTACCTTGAAGTCCATATCGCCGTAGAAGTCTTCCAGACCCTGGATGTCGATCATGGTGTCCCAAGAGCCGTCCTCAGCGGTGATCAGACCGCAGGAGATACCTGCAACGGGAGCCTTGATCGGAACGCCTGCTGCCATCAGCGCCAGAGTGGAGCCGCAGACAGATGCCTGAGAGGTGGAACCGTTGGAGGAAACAACCTCGGAAACCAGACGCATAGCGTAGGGGAACTCCTCAACGGAGGGGAGCACGGGGACGAGAGAACGCTCAGCCAGTGCGCCGTGACCGATCTCACGACGGCCGGGGGAACGGATTGCCTTTGCCTCACCGGTGGAGTAGCCGGGCATATTGTAGTGATGCATATAACGCTTGGAGGTCATATCATCAATGGTATCGAATTCCTGAGAATCAGAGAGAGTACCCAGAGTTGCGATGGTCAGAACCTGGGTCTGGCCACGGGTGAACATACCGGAGCCGTGTACGCGAGGGAGTAGGTCGATCTCTGCGGACAGAGGACGGATCTGATCCATAGAACGGCCGTCCACACGCTTCTTGTCAACCAGCAGCCAGCGACGAACGATCTTCTTCTGGATCTTGTAGATCAGCTCCTCCATCATGGTGGGCAGCTCGGGATACTCTTCAGAGAACTTCTCCAGAATAGCGTCCTTTACGGGAACCATGCGAGCGTCACGAACGTTCTTGTCGTCGGTATCCAGTGCAGCCATCACGTCAGCCTCGCAGAATGCGAAGATCTTGTCGAACATATCGTGATCCAGATCGCCGGAGGGATAATCAAACTTGGGCTTGCCGATCTCGGCAACGATGGAGTCGATGAAGGTGCACAGCTCCTTGATCTCCTCGTGAGCCTTCATGATGGCCTCGAACATAACGTCGTCCTCGACCTCGTTGGCACCTGCCTCGATCATAACCACCTTCTGGTGAGAGCCTGCAACGGTCAGCTCCAGATCGGAGACCTTGCGCTGCTCCTGGGTGGGATTCACAACGATCTCGCCGTTTACAAGTCCCATGTAAACGCCTGCGATGGGACCGTTCCACGGAATGTCGGAGATGGACAGTGCGATGGAGGCACCGATCATCGCGGTGATCTCGGGGGAGCAGTCGTAATCAACTGCCATAACGGTGAGGGTGAGGCTACGTCGTTACGCAGATCCTTGGGGAACAGGGGACGAACGGGACGGTCGATGACACGGGAGGTGAGGATCGCCTTCTCGGAGGGTCTGCCCTCACGGCGGAGATAGCCGCCGGGGATCTTGCCGACAGCGTAGAGCTTCTCGTCGAAGTCTACGGAGAGGGGCAGGAAATCGATGCCGTCACGGGGCTTTTCGGATGCGGTAGCGGTACACAGTACAGCGGTTTCGCCGTACTTAACAAGGCAGGAGCCGTTGGCCAGGCCTGCCATTTTGCCGGTCTCTACAACGAGAGGACGGCCTGCGAGAGTGGTTTCAAATACTTTGTAATTCTTGAATTCCAGAGTAGAGGACGTTACCATAACTTTTTCTTCCTTTCAATTTTTGTAAATTCTTGCGAAAGGGGCGTTTGTCTATAGTGCAAACAGATACATCCGAGTCTCGGGTGCATTTGATCGCACTGCAGACGGCCAAACGGAAATACCCTTTCGCTATGCGGCGTCCTTGCGGACTTGTGAACAGGTTCTTTCTCCGCAGAAAAGCGGCAAGCACCGCTTTTCTACGGAAAAAAAGGCGTAGCAGGGCTACGCCTTTGGCTTACTTTCTGAGACCCAGTCTTTCGATCAGAGCACGGTAGCGCTCGATGTCCTTCTTCTGGAGGTAGCCCAGCAGGTTACGTCTCTTACCTACCATTTTCAGCAGGCCGCGACGGCTGTGGTGGTCCTTGGGGTTAACCTTCAGGTGAGCAGTCAGATCGTTGATACGCTTGGTCAGTACAGCAACCTGTACCTCAACCGATCCGGTGTCGCCCTCGTGGGTAGCATACTCGGTAATGATGCCGGTCTTTACTTCTTTCTGAAGCATGGTGTTTCACCTCATAAAATAATATTTTCGAAAAACTCAGAAAACGGCAGGTGAATAACCGTGTACGGTACTGTCCGAAGGGGGAGTTGCGCCCTTTGGGAAAGCCGCCGTCGGTATTAACCCGTTCACCGAGTCTCCGATTCTTTCTGCGAGCAAATTTGCGCTCGCAGAGGTTATTATAACACAGAAGAGGACAATAGGAAATAGCGATTTTGCGATATTTACAAAATGTTTACAAGTTGCGGGAGGGTTGCGAATCGCAGGGGCGCATTCCATATGTGCCCGCAATTTCGCGTTTCCCTCGGGCGGATCGGGAGCCTAAATCTCACTCCCCACGGGGATCAATTCGCCCCGCAAATCCGTTCGGTATAGAAGACGTGCTTATGATCGATGCAGCCCGCCATCTCGTCCTGCTCAGACGGATCGACAGGAACAATGAACTCCGCCGCCAGACAAAGGAACCCCTCCTGATCGATTTGCAGATAGAATCCGGAACCGCCTTCTTGATCGCCGATCTTTGCTCGGAGCCGATCCTCGGCGGCAGAAACCGCTTGAGGAGTAGCATTTTTCAAAAAGCGAGAGTAATCTCCCCGGTTGAGATAACTGGCTCTCAGACACTGCAAGGCGGTCGATAACTCTATCCAAATTTCTTCATTCGTTCTGTATTTGCCAATATACAATTCATACTGCAGGTGATATTTGCTACCGTCGGCGTGTTCGTCTATACGCAGCTTGTAGGCAGACAAATCGCTGATTCCATACTGAGATTTCACAATTTTGTCTCCTGCCTGACGGATTTTCGCCTCATCGGTGATCGGGCGAGGATTGACCTTATACAAGCCGCTGAAGGTGATTCCTCCGCCGCTCTTTTGCTCGGTGGGAGACATTGAGCCGTACAATACGATATCCTCGGTCAAGGTAGACAGCTCGACATATTCGCCTTCCGTACCAATGAGATAATACTTTGGAAATTGAATGCTACCCGTAGCAAGCGCGATCGACTCCCCGTTCTCGTCCAACAGAGTGAGCGACTGATCCGCCGCATTGTACCGCACCGTGCGCATCACCGCAAGCTCGGCAGTCACCTTGACAATCTCGCCCTCCGTGATCACCACGGTGGAGGGATAGGACTCCTGAATCAGCAGCTGACCCGTGTAGGAAACGGTAAACTCATCTCCCGCAACGGGCGGATCAAAGCCCTCGGGCAGAGCGAAAAAAAGCGTACTGGAGCTGTACAGCATCGTCGCCCGATTGGGGACGTGCATACCGTAGTCGTAATTTGCAGTGACGGTGTAGGTGGGATATTGCGCTTCGGGCACATCGTCGGAGCCTGCAGACTCTCCCATATCCGCACAGGCGCAAAGCGACAGCGCAGTGAGGGTTGCCAGTAGTAGCGAAAGCAGCTTTTTCATCGATTTTTCTCCTTTATCACATAATTGAACCGATCGAACCTCGTCACACCCCACTCCCGGAGCAGTGCTTCGCTGCGATCTCGGTGAGCGTCGGTGTTGTAACCGGGGATCAAGGGCAGGCGAACGGTGATTCTGTCCGCTCCTACCAGCGACAGGAGCAGGCGCAGATTCTCTCCCGCTCGGTCAAAGGGTCTTCCCGTGTAGGAGCGGTAGATCTCGGGATCGGTTTCCTTGATGTCCACCGCAAAATGATCCACGATCTGTGCCGCCCGCTCCACAGCACGTGGACTTACCCAGAGAGAGGTCTCGCAATAAAGCTTCCAATCGGGAGCGAGTTTTGCAAACTCCTCTATAAAATCCGGGTACAGAAGCGGCTCTCCGCCGCCGAACATGATCCCGCCTCCGGTGGCAAGGAAGTAGAGGGAGTCGATCTTCACCGCCTCGTAGAGGCTTTCGGGAGTGAAAATATAGCGGGGACGCCCCCGATCCCGCGAGCTTTCGGGGTTGATGCAGTATTTGCATCGGAGAGGACAGCCCTGGGCGCAGACCAGCGTGGTCACGCCTTCACCGTCCACCTCCATTCGGAGTCTGGAATAGCCGATGGAAGGGAAAATGGGCTTCATTTTGCTTCCTGCTGATCGGCGGGAGCGTACACCTTGGCGAAATGAGTGAGATCGTATTCGTCGATGGCGTACAGCACGCCACGGCAGCGCACCAGATACAACCATGCGGGGCTTTCTTCAGTGCCGTTATCGCCCACCAGCATAAAGAAATCGCCGTTATACATCGATTCCGTGATACCGGAGGGGCCTTCCTCGCCCTCTACCACGTCGTACAGATTGAAATCGCCGGTTGCCACGTACATCGTTTCGCTGTCGTACAAGGTGAAATCGGTGAGATAATACACAGGAAGCGGCTCACAGCCCAGCTCGGGAATCTCTTCGGTGGTCACGGGAGGAAGAGGAGGAACACCGCCGAGGTCAATATCGCCGTCCAGCGCATCGGTGATGTCGGGCGGAAGAGTCATTCCCCCTTGCAGCTCCGGCGTAGTGGTGGAGGCAGGGGCTATCATATCACCGTCCAGCTGATTGCCGCCGATCGCCGACAGCTCCGCACAGGAGGAAGTCGCCACGATCAGCCCGGCGGACAGTCCCACTACGGCGACGGTTTTGCCCAGCGCACGACGGCGCTCCAGCTCACGCTCCAGCTTGCGCACCTCTGCTTCGCACTTGGGGCAGGTGCCGCGGCAATCTCCCTTGTGGGGGCACTCCTCGGTCACCCAAGCAATGTCGTTGGCGGCAGCGATCTGCGCGCGGATTTCCTTCAGGATTTTACATTTCTCTTTGCCTTTCATAAGGAGGCTCCTTTCCATAAAATGCTTCTTTCATCCATTATACGAATGAAAAGGCGAAAACCCTCAGGATCGGGCAAATTTTCATTCAATCGACATAAGAAGCGAATGGTTTATCTCACTGCCTATTATCACCATTGCCAGAATGACCGCCAGCAAAACGATCTCGCAAATTGCCAAAATCCACAGCCGCCGTTTCAGCTTTGTACGGCTCAGATCCCAAATGTTCGTTTGCAGCCATTGTTCGGCAGCGATAACGGGAAAAATCAACATCAGCAAACAAGGGAGCAGAGGTAACACATAAAGAACTTCTTGAAAAAAAGTTTTCAACGATGGCGATGGGCCGTCATATGTGGTATACATCGTGATGAGCGGTACCACGATCAAAAGAAACACGCAAAGGGCAATCAGGATTATCTTCACTACACGGCAAACGTCCAAGCAGATTCTCATTTTGTTCCCCCTCTATTGGCAAATTCCCCGAAAAACCGCACAGCTCCTGCAGACTTCCGTCCACAGGAGCTTTGATTTTGTCGGAAAGTCTTTCTTTCCTTTTTAGTATAACATATTATTTTGGTTTTGTCAAGACTTTTTTCAGCACTCCCGAACAAGGTAGCTGCCTGCGCCCAGCACAAACTGTGCCGTCCGTCCCACC
>JAFTKV010000097.1 GCA_017453085.1 Clostridia bacterium | reverse complement strand
CGAAAAAGCCTACCACCACTCCTAAGCCTGCAACCACTACGAAAAAGCCCACTACAACCGTAAAACCCATCACCACCAAGCCTACCGAGCCTCCGCAGGAGCCCGCCAAGGGAACTGCTATTACGGTGCGCTACGTCGTCAACGATTCCCATGGCGGTTATCTTACCGGCACCACCATACAGAATCTCCGCTACGGCGAAAAATACTCCACTCCGGTGAAGGTCAGCACCAATCTGGGCTATAAATTCGTTGGCTGGAGTGACGGAAAGGGCGATCTGATCCGCAGCGACGACTGCCCCACGAAAAACACCGTTTACACCGCGATTTTCGAATACGACGCGCTGGAGCTGCCCATCGTCAGCATCACCACCTCCACGGGCGCAGACGTAGCCTCCAAAACCGAATACATCAGCGGCACCTTCGCCCTCTCCAACTGCGCCGACGAGTACGTAGTGGAGGAAATGGAGATGGAGATCCGCGGCAGAGGCAACTTTTCCTGGAACACCCCCAAGAAGTCCTACCGCATCAAGCTGTCCAAAAAGCAGAATCTGCTGGGACAGGGCGACGGCAAGGCAAAATCCTGGACGCTGATCGCAAACCATTGCGATAAATCGCTGATCCGCAACTACATCACCCTGAACTTCGCCCGCAAGCTGGAGGGACTCACCTTCATGTCCTCGGCGACCAGCGTTGATCTCTACCTCAACGGCGAATATCGGGGCGTCTACCTCCTATGCGAGCAGAATCAGGTTCACGAGAAGCGGGTGAACATCGCCGAGAATCCCGAAAGCCTGCTCACCGGCTATTTCATTGAAATGTCCAACTACTCTGCCGAAAACGTCTTCCACGCAGGCGGCAGAGCCTACGAGACCAAGAACGATCTGTCTGCAAGCCCCGATCTGTACAATCGCCAGCAATCCTATATCGCAAGCATCGTGCAGACCTGCTGGGATGCAGTGCGACGCGGCGATCAAAGCGAGATAGAACAGCTGCTGGACATTGATTCGGTAGTGGACGCCTATATCGTGGAGGAGCTGTTCAAGAACAAGGACGACGGCTGGGACTCCTTCTATATGTACTACGACGCCACGGTAACGGGAGAGGTGCTGCACTTCGGCCCGATCTGGGACTTCGATCTGTCCGGCGGCAATGCCGACGAGGGCTGTGCGTATCCCGACGGACTGTGGGCAGGCGTCAGCGGACAGATGCAGGACAACGGCTGGTTCTGCACGCTGGTGCAGTATAACTGGTTCCGCAAGCTGATCGTCGAACGCTGGAACGAGCTGAAGGGCGAGATCGACCAGATCCCCGACGACATCCTTGCCGAGGCAAAACGCGGCTTCAACGCCTACAGCCGCAATTTTGAAAAATGGAAGATCTTCAGCCAGCGGATCAATCTGGAGCCGCCTCAGGTGCTGGAGCTCCACTCCTATACTGCACAGTACGAGTATTACGCAAGCTGGATGACCCGGCGAATTGCCTGGATGGACGGCTATCTCAACGATCCCTCCTACGCCTTCGACGGATCCCTGTCCCTACAGGGCAAGGGTACCGCTTCCGATCCCTATCGGGTGGGCACGGCGGCAGATTTCATGAATCTGACCCTTTGCATGAAGAGCGGCCAGAGCTTCGCGGGCACCTATTTCCGTCAGACTGCCAACATTGATATGACCTCTGTGGAAAACTACTCCGGTCTTGGCAAGGATTGCAGCTTCGCAGGCGTTTACGACGGCGCAGGATACGTGATCCGCGCACAGATCAGCGGAGACGAGGGCTGCATCTTCCCCTACGTGTACGGCACTGTGATGAACCTGTTCACCGAGGGTAGCATCCACAACGTCTATCACGCATCGGGCATCTGCCGAAGCGTGCGCCGCGGCGGCGTAATCGTCAATTGCGGCTCGTCCATGACCCTGTCGGCGGAGCGTGCCGGCGGCATCGCCAACTCCAACGAGGGTGGCGGCGGCGTGATCGCAGGCTGTCTGTTTATCGGCGAGCTGAGCGGCAGCATCGCCATCTCCCCCATCAACTGCTATAACGACGGCAGAGGCGGCACCTTCTACGGCAATTACTATCGCCCGGGCTTGCCCAACACCACCGCAGGCGTGGATCCCTCCACTCCCAAGAACGAGACCGAGCTGAGCACCGCCGAAATGGCAGATCGTCTGAACCAAGATCTCTCCGAGGCGGCAACCGTTGCAGGCATCTCCCCCAACCTGCTCCACCGCTGGACTACCGCAGACGGCAATCCCCGACTGCTGACCGATTAATCCACACACTTAATTGCAAAGTAAACCGCAATAGTGGTGAAACGATATGAGAAAAGCTTTTGTGTTACAATTAGTTTTGTAAATAAGGATTTAACGAATGGAGGAAAAACTATGAAACGTACATTATCAATTCTGATTGCATTATTGCTTTGTCTTTCCGTATTTGCAGGATGTGAAAATATTAATGCAGACACGGCTTTGCCCCCGTTTGATCCACCGACAAGCGAAGGGGTCTCTTCTGTCAGCGTTTCGTCTCTGCCCGAGGGATATAACTACTCCTTTACCGGTGAAGCCGCTAAAAAAGTTGTTGATTTTTTTTCAGAAGTACAATTAACTTCTAAGTATGACGACAATCCAAACGAAATGACCGGTATGACATTGGTGGTTTCTATTACCTATCAAGACGGCAGGACAGAAACATTGTATGAATTTTCACCTTTCATTCGTAAAGATGGTGGTTCGTGGTACAAGATTGTACAAAACGATGCCACGCATTTTCATACTTTCTTGAATGAGTTAAATAATGAGTATAATGAAATCCCGAACGATCCCCAATCAGCAACACCTATAACATCACATGGCTATGTGTTATATGTATCAGAGGATGGTTTTGTTGCCCACATTAACGCATATGGAAATGTATTTGTAAAAAACAAAGGTTCAGCCGCTATAGATGTCTTTGATACTGTTGTTATTGAGTACTATGAGGCTAACTTGTTTAGCGAAAGCGGATCATTCGATATAGCGGGAGAAACTGAACAATATTCTTACACGCTTGAAACAATAAGCGTTCGAGTAGCAGACCCATCAAAAGGCGATCTCGTGTTTGGTTAACAAAGTTATATCTATCAAACAATAATTACATCTTTCGGGGAGATAGTTCATTTGGCTTTCTCCCCTTCTTAACAAGAAAGAAGAAAACGGCTGGAATGTCATGGGCGGCAAAACCGTTCATTTTTACCCTTGACATTTCAGAAGTTTTCTGCTACTTCATTTTGTGCTATCATTTATACTGCAGCGAAGGATATTGTTTCACCACAAAGCAATATCCCTCTTGTATGCTGCAAAGTATCCACCGCAAACAACGATCCGCCTCGGCAGATCGTTGTTTTTTTGACAAAATCGGCGACAATAGTTGCTTTTTTGCAAAAACTGTGATACACTACAATCAGAAGCTTTTATTCTGTCCAAGGAGGAATCGCCATGGCAAAGCGAATGTGGATCACGCTGCTCTGCGCACTGACCCTGTGCGCCGTTTTGGCCGCGCTCTCTTCCTGCGACAGCCCTGCGGATACTCCCACCTCAGAGCCCGCAGCGGAGACGACGACCGCAACCGATCCGCCTCACACCACGGTGATCACCGCACCGTTGATCCCGCCCGAGCCCCCGGTGGGCACCAAGGTCAACGTCCGCTACACGGTCAGCAACCCCGACGGTGCGATCCTCAGCGGCAAGACCGAGCAAACCGTCCAGTACGGCACTCGAGGCACTGTAGGCGTGACGCTGGAGGTCAAAGAAGGCTACCGCTTCTTAGGCTGGAGCGACGGCCTGGAGGAGACCTCCCGCAGCGGCGACTGCCCTACTGCAGACACGGTCTACACCGCCCTCATCGAATACGACACGCTGGGGCTTCCCGTGGTCAGCCTCACCACCGAGACCATGCGGGACGTGAGCTCCAAAACCGAATATATCCGCGGCACCATCCAGATTGACGGCTGTGCCGATCAGTATCTCCTGCCAAAGACCGATATGGAGATCCGCGGAAGAGGCAATTCCTCCTGGCACTTTGCAAAGAAATCCTACCGCCTGCGCCTGTCCGAGAAGCAAAATCTGCTGGGTCTTGGCAAGGATGCGGAAAAATCCTGGGTACTGCTGGCCAATCACGCTGACCAATCGCTGCTGCGCAATCATACCACCATGGAATTTGCCCGCAAGCTGGAGGGCATCGACTTCATGCCCTCCTCCACCTCGGTGAACCTCTACCTGAACGGCGAGTATCGGGGGGTCTACCTCCTGTGCGAGCAGATCGAGGTGGACAGCGATCGGATCAATATCTCCGAAAATCCCGAAAGCCTGCAGACCGGCTATCTCCTGGAGATGACCCACTACGCACAGGACCCCAAATTCACGGTGAGCGGCATCCTGTACGAGGTGAAAAACGACCTTTCCGACAACGACTCCATGCGGGAGGAGCAGATCGCCTACATCCGCACGGTCATGCAGCGCTGCTATTCCGCCGTCCAGCGGGGAGACGAAGCACTGGTCCGCGCCCTCGTTGACGTAGACTCGGTGGTGGACACCTACATCGTGGAGGAGCTGTTCAAGAACAAGGACGACGGCTGGGACTCCTTCTATATGTATTACGACGCAGGAAAAGCCAACGCCAAGCTCACCTTCGGTCCCATCTGGGACTTCGACCTCACCGGCGGCAACACCGATAACGGCGGCGAGCTCCACGAGGGTCTGTGGGCAGGAGTGAGCGAATGCATCACCGATAACTTCTGGTACATCGAGCTGATGCGGGAGGAGTGGTTCCGCACGCTGGTCAGAGACCGCTGGAACGAGCTGAAGAGCGAGATCGACCGCATCCCCGGAAGAATCATCGCCGAGGCGGACGCTCATACCGACGCCTACGCCCGCAATTTCGAAAAGTGGCCGATCTTCGGGCATTGGATCAATCAGCAACCGCCCATTATCATGTCCTTTACCACATACGAGCAGCATTACCGCCACTACGCCGGCTGGATGCAGCAGCGCATCACGTGGCTGAACGGCGTCTTCAACGATCCTGCCTATTTAACCCACGACCCTGTACGATACCAATAAAAAACTTCCGACTTTCGTCGGAAGTTTTTTGATTATGCTTCAACAGTGATCTTGTTGCCGCTATAGGCGCTCTTGTAAGCCGCATCCATCAGAAGGGTCAGGTTCAACGCCTCTTCAACGGTGTACATATCGCCCTGCTTGCCGCTCTTCACAGAGTCCACGAAGTAGTCCACGGGATGCGGCGCACGTGCGGGAAGCTGGGGATGCACCCAGCCGCCGCTCTCACGGGTCTGATAACGGATCTCGCTGTCGGTCATCAGCAGCCAGCCGTCGGTTCCGCTGATCTCGAACACAAGGGGATTGCCCCAGGACACGAAGGAGGTCTCGGACACGCCGATCGCACCGCCCTCAAACTCCAGCACGGAAACCGCGTTGTCCTCCACGCCTCTGTCGGTCATGTCAGTGAAGGTGGAGGTGACCGCCTTGGTCTTGCCCAGTGCCCATTCCAGCAGATACATAGGATGTGCGCCCAGATCCATCATCGCACCGCCGCCACACTGCTCCTTATCATAGAAGAAGGCGGGCAGCCAGTTGTCGATGGAGCCTGTATGTGCCTTGCGAAACTTGGCGTAGGTGATCTTGCCCAGCTTACCGCTATCCAGCAGATCGCGGATCACCAGGAAGGGCGGCTCCGACTCGTGGGGGAAGCAGATGGTGAAGATCACGCCCGCATCCTTCACCGCTTTGGTGATCGCCCGCGCGTCCTCGGGAGTGATGGCCAGCACCTTCTCGGTGAAGATGTGCTTGCCAGCCTTGGCGGCTTTGATCATCAGCTCGGGGTGAAGATTCGTGGGCGAGGTGATGCAGACCGCGTCGATGGTGGGATCGGCGATCAACTCGTCGTAGCTTTCGTAGAAGCGGGAGCCGTTTTTAGCGGCAAACGCTCTTCCTCTGTCGGGGAGCTCGTCCCAGACCGCAGTGATTTGGGAGTCGGGGTTATTGTTGAATCGGTTAAAGTATTCGTCGGCGTGGACGTGCCAGCCGCTGATGAGCGCAACGTTCATAGTTTGCCTCCGTAGGGGATAGATTTGATTTTATTGTACAACATTTTCCGATCATTGTCAACCGTTTTGGCAAATGATCGCAGAAACTTTGGTGAAAACGGTAAGCCGTGGGAATCCGCCGCAGGTTTCCTTGGTGCAAGCCGTTCGGTGCCGCCCACCACACCTTATATGGACCGGCGTCCTCGTAAGGAGCGGAGCGACGGAAAAGCGAAGCGTCCGGTCCGCATCAAACGGTCTGCACCAAGTCAAAGTCGGTGCGAAGGTCAGCGGATGCCTTTCTCTATCAAAACTCCTCCCTCGTTTGAGGGAGGAGTGAGTGATTTATTCCACGTTATAGGTTCCCGCTTCCACCTGTAGGAGCATTTCGTAGACACCCTTGGCGATGATAGCGTAGCCGTTATTGTTGGGGTGGGTGGAATCCTTGAAATTCGCTTTGCCCACATTATCTACCGTATAGCTGTACATATCAAAGAAGTCGGCTTCAAAGCCCGCCGCTTCGATTCTTGCGGGAAGCTGACTTTGCAGATCGCGGACGTGGTCGGCGGAGGCATCCTTGTCGCCGTAATACACGGCGGAGTTCATCACCACAAATTTCACGTCCTTGTTCTTCTTGGTAATATCCTCTACCAGATGATCGGCGGAGGTGAGGAACTTCTCGTCATACCCCGCAGGCCAGGTAGTGTGCTGAATGAAATCGTTGGTGCCCAGCATAAACAAAACGTAGTCGAATTTGGGGGCGTATTTGGTCATGGCAGTGTACTGCACACAACCGTTACGGTAATGCCTTTCATGATCCTCCAGCAGGGTCTTGCCGCACTTGCCCAGATTGATGACCAGATGATCCTCCCAGAGATACCGCTCCAGAACGGCGGGATAGGAGTGGATGCTCCAAACGTCCGAGCCGTCGCCCTCGGTGATGCTATCGCCAATGCAGGCAACGGTGATCAGATCCAGCGTAGTGGAAAAATCCGAATCGGCGGTCAGCTCCACCAAAGCAACTCCTGCCGCCATCTGCTGAGCCAGATAGTCATCCACCGCATCCCAAGCGTGATTGGTGGAGGCAAAGCAAAACGAATTACGCTGATCGGCGGTGTAAGCGGAGGAATCATAGCCTGCGCCCACCACCAGCTTGTTGCCGACCACCTTTACGTAAGTATCGTAGACGTCCATTGCATCCAAGGGATCGCTCTCGGCACGATTGGTAGGACCCACTAAGATTTCCAATGCACCCTCGTCGGTAGAGGTGTCCTTCGTAACAGGGAGCACAACGCCGGTTCGGGCGTAGATGCGCTGCGCAATCCCGTTAGCGATCCGCTTATAAAAATCGTATTCGGTGGTAAACTGAACGGCCTGACGAGGATTGTAGGGATGCTCTGCATAGACGATGGTATACCCCGCAAGATCGTTTCCGTTGATGGAAAGCTCCACAGCCGTAACGGAAGGAGACTCGGGCGCATCAGTAGCGGCAGTAGTAGTGGTTGTCGCCTTCGACTCACCGGCACAGGCGGACAACAGCATCAGCGCAGTCATTGCAAACAGCGTAGTGAACAGTTTTTTCATAGGTTCAACCTCCGACAGACGGCGCATCCCCACGACGCACCGTAATTCTATCTACAGTATACCAATGAAATGGACAAAGGTCAAGTGAAAAAGCAAAAAATAGCGAATATTACCGCTGCAAGACCTCAAATCGGAGCAATACTACAGTCATCTAACCAATGGGTGAGCGGTCAATGCTCCACTTTTTCCGGCAGCTCCTCCGGTTGATTCAGCAGTGCCATAAACTCCTCGCCGGTCAGCGTCTCTCTGTCGTACAGATACCCCGCCAGCTTGTGGAGCTTGCCCACGTTGGCGGCCAGCAGATCGTACGCCTTTCTGTACTGCTCCTTCACCAGGGCGATCACCTTCCGATCCAGCTCCTCGGAGAGCGCGTCGGAGCAGGCGAGGGAGGCGTCGTCGGAAAGATAGGCGCTCTGACGAGTCTCCAGCGCAACCATGCCGATGTCGTCGCTCATGCCGTAGCGGCCGATCATCGCCCGCGCGATCTTCGTGGCCTGCTCGATGTCGTTCGCCGCACCCGTGGTGATGCTGTGGAACACCAGCTCCTCCGCCGCTCTACCGCCGGTGATGGTGGCGATCTTGTTTTCCAGCTCGGTCTTCGATTGGAGATTGCGCTGCTCCTCGTCCACCTGCATGGTATAGCCCAGCGCCCCCGAGGTACGGGGCACTACGGTGATCTTGGTCACGGGTGCAGAGTGGCTTTGGAGTGCCGCCACCATGGCGTGCCCCAGCTCGTGATAGCAAACGATCCGCTTCTCGGTCTCAGACAGGAGGCTGTTTTTCTTTTTGTAGCCGGCGATCACCGTCTCGATGGACTCCTCCAGATCCTCCTGGCAGACCGATTTCCGTCCCATCCGCACGGCACGGAGGGCGGCTTCGTTGACGATATTGGCAAGATCCGCCCCCGACGCTCCCGCGGCGGCACGGGCGATACTCCGCAGGTTCACTTCCCCGCTCATCCGCACCTTGTTGGCGTGCACCCGCAGGATCGCCTCTCTGCCCAAAAGATCGGGCAGCTCCACGCCGATACGGCGGTCAAATCTACCCGGACGCAGGAGGGCAGGATCCAGCACCTCGGGACGGTTGCAGGCCGCCAGCACGATGATGCCACCCGCAGGATCAAAGCCGTCCATCTCGGTGAGCAGCTGATTCAGGGTCT
>JAFTKV010000096.1 GCA_017453085.1 Clostridia bacterium | reverse complement strand
CTTGCGCTGCATCATCGCCGTCAGCCACGTGCGCTGGGTGGCGTTCAGCTCGTCAACCGACAGACCGCCGCCCAGCAGTGCTTCCATCTCGGCAAGCGTCTGACCGTCTGCACCGTTGGCCGCCATAGAAAGCGCCAGCATCACGGACAGAGGGGAGAAGCAGTGATTATCCCCACTCTTGCTTGCGTTGGAATCTTGGAACAGCTTTACTGCAAAGTCGTAATAAGCGCGCTGAAATGCATCGTCCGCCTTGCGATCTGCCACTTCCTCCCGCTTCAGCCCCACCAGTCGATTGACGGCGGTGATGCCCACCACCGGATCGGTGATGGAATCCAGCACGGGACTCTCGGTCAAAGGCGGCTCATCGGTGAAGGGAGGCCCCGGAACGATGGGATCGGGATCCTCGGTCGTACCCGGATCGGGATCCTCAGTCGTACCCGGCTCGGGCTCCTCGGTTACATCCGGATCGGGCTTCTCGAAATCGGGTGCGTTTTCCCCTACTTCGGGAGGGGGCAGACCGCTCTGACCATCCTCTCCGGCGGGGGGCGTTTCCTGGAGAATGTGCCCGGGACTATCGAGCAGACCGGTCTCCCGTTGGGTGGTCGACGGCGTGTCCTCAATGTGATCCTCCGCCATGGCAACCGGCAGAAGCAGCCCCGTCACGGGCAGCAGGATGGCAAGACATACCGTCAGCGAGGCGACGGCAGACAGGATCATTTTTCTTTTGCGAGCGGCGACTAAGATCGCTGCTTTTTGCGCGGCGGCCTTTTCCTCCACCAACGCCTTGAATTCATCATTGTTTCTCAAAATTCATACCCCTCCTTTTCCAAATCGGCTCGGAGTGCATTCTTTCCTCTGTAAACCAGATTTTCAATCTGCTTCTTGCTCTTATGTAGGATCTGCCCCGCCTCTTCGTAGGATAGCTCCTCGAAGTAGACCAGATGCAGAGCCGCCCGATAGTCGGACTTCAGCCGTCCCATCGCCCGATAGAGGATCCGTTCCCGCTCCTTTTGGAGGAAAATGGTCTCTGGATCGTCCTCGTCGCTGCCGGGCTGGGCGACCGCCTCCTCCAGGGGAAGGATCCGCCATCGGCTGTGACGGCGCAGGTAGTCGGTGGCACGGTTTTTGCCCACGGTAAACAGCCAGGTCTTCAGCGACACAGAAAAATCGTACTTATCCGGCTGTGCGATTAGTAGGGCAAAGCAATCGGCGGCGATCTCCTCCGCGATGGAAACACTTCCCACGAAGCGGCAGAGAAAGAAGATCAGATTGTCCTTATAAAGCTCCAGTATTTCGTCAAATGCAGACTCGTCACCGGCAAGATATCGGCGGTAGCTACTTTCACCGTACCCCATAGGCGACTCCTTTCTCGGAGAAGCTCGCGCATCTTCTCCGGTTCATCTATTATACGAACCAAACGCGCAAAACCCTCAGTTTTTTTGATTTTATTGTATCACATCTTCAAAAACATGTCAACCAAAAATGAAAACCTCTGCCGTCAAGGACGGCAGAGGCTCATTCTGCTGCAAACAAAAGAGAATGATTCGGTTTATTCGCCGGTGGTCATTTCGAATTCGAAATCGTCGGGCAGCCAGATACCGGAGGGAGATACGATGGGCTTAGTGCCGTTGGGCCAAGTTCCCTTGGGTACCCAGTACTCGTCGGAGGCGTCAACACTATAAGTGCCGGCACCGCCGATGATCAGGTCGCCGATGGACTTCCAAGCAACGCCAACGTCCATGGTGTTGTACATGATGTCGGACTCGTTGAGGTAATCGGTGGGGATGAACATCTCGGTGATGGTGTGGTAAGCAGTAGGACCGTCAGCCAGCTCTTCGGTGATCATGATAGCGGTCACGTCGTCGCCACTGGTAACGCAATCAGCGTCCAGACCCGCAGCGTGTACGTACTTCTGCGCGTTGCCGGCGCCAATGAAGATCTCGAAGTTAGAGTTGGTCCACCAGCCGCCTTCGCCGTTGCCGATGTAAATGTCGTGATAAGCATCACAAGCCAGATACAGACCTGCGTCGGTCATTGCGCCGTAGAAGGTTACCTTCTTGTGGGAGGTGTCGATGGTAGCACCGGTCTCGCCAACGATTTCGATGGTGTGCAGACCTGCGTACTCGGACAGATCGCCGTCCAGAGCGAACTTAGTGCCGTCCAGCAGCTCGGGAGTTACGATCTCGGGCAGCTTGGTGCCTTCATCGTCGGTCTTGGGAGGTGCGATAGGATTGGTAACAGTGGGCTTTTTGGTGGTGGTTGCAGCGGGGGTGGTTGCTGCGCCGTTAGCAGTAGTGGTATCAGCAGTTTCGCCGCCACAGGATGCCAGGCACATAGTAGCCGTTGCCAGAACGGCCAACAGGATGGAAAGTTTTTTCATTCTTATTATCCTCCTAAAATAGTAAGGTTTGCATAGAAAGCCGATGGTGATCCGCAAATCTCGGGGACTTGGCAGCAGAAGGATCACATCCGGCTTAGTGCCGATGATTAGCTCCTCTTTTTCTTTTTGCCGATGAGGATTCCGGCAGCGACGCCGACTACGGCGATCGCAATGCCCGTGCCAATTAGGGCTGGGAGCAGAGCCGACCGATCACCCGAAGCGGTGTCGTCGGTACCCTTCGCTGTAGTGACGGCGGGCGTGGTAGGCGTTACAGGCTCGGTGACCGACGGTGGAGCGGTGGTCGTAGTAGCGGCCTGCAGTGCGGCGATCTCTTCTGCGGTAGCCATCAGATCCAGCGACAGGAAGCGGGGGCGGTAGTCTGCCGTATTGCGGGCGTGGTCGTCGCCGTTCACGTTCACGTTATAGGAGATCAGCAGGGTACCTGCGGGAGAGATATGGGGGTGCGCCTTGGCGTTGTAGGTGTAGAGCGTTCCCTTGCCGCCCGCGGCAGGATCGCCCGTTTCGGGAACGGTGTAGCACTGCACGGGAGTGTCGAAGGGACCAACGGGGGAGTCGCCGATGGCGTACATGATGCGGTCGGATTGCACGTCCTGGGTATAAACGGCAATGTACTTGCCCTTATACGGACCCACCGTGACGGGGGTAACGCTGACCTCGCAGGAGACGCGCTCCAGAATGAGGGCAGACTCCTCAATATTTTCCACCCAATCGGATCCGTTCCAGTAGCGAAGCTTGTCAAAATCGGGGAAATCGTCCTCGTGGATGCGGGAGACGATCAGATCCTTCTGGCTGAAGGCAGCGAAATTGTCCCGATAGCCGTAAATGTAGATATATCCGTCGGGATCGGGAGCACCTGCGCTTTCGGTGTTGCAGTGCACGCCCATGCCGTAGGCATAGTCAAAATCCGCCAGCTTTTTCAGCAGGGGAGTGACGTTGCGGGTGCGCTTGAACTTTTGAAACTGGGGCGTTCCGTCCTCGGCCAGCGGGATCTTGATCAGATCGATCCGGGAGGGCTTCCAATTCTGCTGGGTGAAGGCGATTGCCCAGAGGGCACCGTCCTGCACGAAGCAGTCGAAGAGCCATTGTCCCTCGCTGAACAGGTTCAGATTGCCAGAGGTGGCCAAATTACCCTTGGGACCGTAGAAAAACTCGATCTTGGAGGCATCGGGGAGGTTGCCGTCCAGCACGGCGGCGGTATGATTGGCCATGCCGTAATAGCGGGAGATCTTGCCCGAATCGGCGGCAACGCCCAGGATCGTATCGCTGAAGAAGAAGAGCGATTGGGCGGATGGCCCGGCGGAGGAAAGGGCGTCGCGTCCGTCCAGAGAGACGGAGTAGATGCCGTCCGCTGCCAGCCAGCCGGCGGTGCCTGCACGGTCAAAGAGCGCAGTCCAATCGTCGGCAGGCGTGCAGCTTAGCACGGGTGCGGAGACGGGGGTGGGCTCAGCCGCGGTGGCGGAAAGGGAAAGACAGGGAAGGGTCAGTACGGGGATCAGCACCCCCGACAGGATCTTGCAGGAAAGCTTCATATCGGTTCCTTTCGATAAAACGGGCTCAGCCGCGAGGACGACGGGTGGTGGTTGCGGCGGTGGTCGCCTTGGGCGGGATAGCCGGTGCATCGCCGTCGATCAGGAGAAATTCCCCGTTCATCCAGTCGATGCGCTGGGTGAGCCAGCTCTCGAAGTAATCCACCGCCTCGGTAAAGTTGCTGGAGCCCAGCTCGCTGTGGGGATACAGAGCGTGGTTGAGCTGCTCGGATGAGGCGATCCGCTCTGCCGTCTGGTCGATGGAAGCCACGAAGGCGTCGATCAGACCGCTGCTTTGCAGCTCCGTCCAACGCTCGCAGGTAAGGCGAACGTACTCCTCGCATTCAAACAGCTGGGAATACCAAGGGGCGTTCTTCACCCGATAGCCGTCGATCTGAGGATCCTGCGTGCCGTAGCAAGTATCAAAGTCCCAAACGGGACCCATATACAGACGGTCGGTCTCGTCAATATAGCAGTAGCAGCTGGTGACGAACTGAGAGTCGTAGTTGCGGGTCATCTCATTGAGCAGATACCAGTTGATAAAGGAATCTACGTCGATGTATTTGGAGATAGCATCCAAGGTCTTCTCTCTGGTAAAGGCGTTGTTCAGCCCGTCGAAGAAAGGCTGGAGCTCGGCAATTGCAGCATCCTTGGCACGCTGATCCATTTCGTCGATGTCGACACCCTTGTAGGTCTTCAGACGCAGGTGAACCGAGTTGTTATGGTCGTGGCGGTTTTCGTAGAGAACGATGCAGGTGTCGCAGGTGTGGCGGTAGACCATTTCGATCTCAAACAGCACGCCGATCTCGTCGGGCACATCGATCCGCTCCTCGTGGATCTGGATCTTTTCGGTGAGCACCCATGTGCCCGCATACTTTCCGTTGACCACAACGTCCACGTACTCGTTCTCACAAGTGCCTCTCAGCCCCATGGCAGCCGCCATTTTCTGGGTCAGGTAGTTGTGCATCATGGAATGGTCGCTGGATACGGTGATCAGCGTCCACTTTTTCGCAGCACCCATGCCCAGAAAATCGGCCTTTTCGCCCAGCTTCAGGGAATAGGGCTTTTGAGCAAAGGACCAGGAGTAGTTGCCCCGTCCCTTGATCTGCAGAGGAAGCTCGTAATAGCTGTCCTCCACGTACTGATCCACGAAGGAGTAGGTAGCGTCGGAATAAACGCCGTGCTGGACGGAGTTTAGCCCACGGTCATCGGGAAAGTTAATATAAAGCGTAGCGAGATTGGTCAGTCGGGGATATTTCTGGACGGTAGCGCCGTCCACGGTGGTATAATTGCCGGTGAGATAGCTGCCGTCCTCGGTAAGGGTACCGAGGGAAATGTTCTCCTCCTCCCGCAGGGCAGGCTGAAACAGCGAACCTAGCTCGGGGGGCAGAGTAGTAGTATCGGG
>JAFTKV010000016.1 GCA_017453085.1 Clostridia bacterium | reverse complement strand
TAAAGTGCCGAAAATGCCGATGTTACAAGGATTTTTCGCACTTTCGATTTTTCGAAGCGGAGAAGTTTGTTCACGCTCCCAAAGCAGGCACTCTACCAACTGAGTTACACCTCGATAACTATACAAAAATGAATTAATGAATGAAAAACCACTGCTTTGTCCGCCCGGCTTACGGTTTCCGAAATTTTCGTTCGCTTACGCTTCACAAAATTTCGACCGTTGCGCCAAGATCGTCCTCCCTTCATCCGCCCCCGGCGGCGGTCGGACTCCTTGCCCAAAGCAGGCACTCTACCAACTGAGTTACACCTCGGTATGGATCTGCGGCGGATCTGTCGCCGAAGGGTAGTATAGCATATTTTTGCCGCTTTGTCAATTGCATTTTCAAAAAAATCGCCCCAATCTTTCGGATTTGTGCATCTCTCTTGACATCCGTGTCGATTTCTGTTATACTGAATTTGCAAATTACATCTATGGAGATATATATGCGAATCCTCTCTCTTCTTTTAACTATATCGCTTTTGCTGAGTGCTTTGGCGGGCTGCGGTAGCGCTGATTCTACATCTGCAACAACCGTGGGCAGCTCCGGCTCGACCACGTCCCAATCAGTGCCTTCTACTACCACGCAAACTACTCCCGCGACCGATCCCGTCACAACCCCCGACGTGACCGACAAGAAGCCGATCACCGAGCCGGTGACTCCTCCTGCTCCCGAGGGGACGGGCGTACTGGTAAGCCTTTCTATGCCTGTGGCAGATAATCTTACCTTAGTGCAGGATCTTTCCTTTACCGTAGACGAGGATACCCGCACGGCGACTCTTGCACTGAGCTATGATACCTACGCCGATCTGGCGACTCTTTCCGATGCACGTCTGGTCTCCCTGGCAGAGGGTGGGGAGGTGTCCTTTGCTCCGCTGACCGATGCGGGCGGTGTGGATCTGACTGCCGACGCCGTCTGTAAGGTCACCGACGAAAACGGCGGAGTGAAGATCTATCGTCTGACGGTGGATCGTACGGTCTACCGACTGCCGATCGTCAATATTACTCTGGAAAACGGAAAAGCGGTCAACACCATCGACCGCAATCTGACCACTACGATGACCTTTTCGCTGGACTGCTCCGGCGTGGAAGGGTACGAATCCATTGGCAACGTCAGCGGAACCATCCGCGGACGGGGCAATTCCACTTGGAAGTGGGATAAAAAGCCCTATAAGATCAAGCTGGATAAAAAAGAGTCCCTGCTGGGACTGGACGATAATCGGGATTGGATCCTGCTGGCCAACTACGCTGACAAATCGCTGATCCGCAACACTCTCGCCTACGAGATGGGGCGGGTGCTGGATCAGCTGGTCTGGTCGCCTCACTCCTATCCCGTGGATCTCTTCGTCAACGGAGAGTATCAGGGCGTGTACGCGCTGGGCGAGCACATGGAGGTAGCGGGCGGCCGCGTTGACATCGAGGAGGGCTCCTTGGAGGTCGACACCGATTATCTTTTGGAGATCGGCGGAATGGCGCCTACCGGTGACGTCAACGGGGTACACTATTTCCATACCGACGGTCGATTGGTGCGCTTTGCTACCTTCAAATCTCCCGATTTCGAGGAGATCACCGACGAGCAAAAGAAGTTCCTCACCGATTACTTCCAAAAAGCTGAAAACGCCATCAAAAAGGGTGAGGGCTACGAAGCGTTCATCGACGTGGACAGCTTCGTGGATTGGATCATCCTTCACGAGCTTGCCTACAATCTGGACTCCTGCTTTCGCCGTTCCTGCTTTTTGGTGAAGGAAAAGGGCGGGAAGATCCGAATGGGCCCGATCTGGGATTTCGATCTTGCCTTTGGCAATTTCTCCCGGGATAACAAGAATTATGACGATTGGATCACCATCGGCAAGCCGACGGAAGGGGATGAGACCCCCTACGTCCAATATAACTGGTGCACCTACCTGATGCGGGACGAGGAGTTCTGCGACCGCCTTGCCCAACGCTGGGAGGAGGTGCGTGATCGCCTGCTCAGCGTGGCAAACGACACCATCGACACCTACGGCGCACTGCTGAATGGTGGCTCCCAGCAAGAGAATTACGAGGTTTGGAAGGTATGGGATGTTCGTACCGGCTATCAATCCAGATGGTGTAAGGAAGCCAACACCTATGAAAAGCAGCTGCAATATCTGCGGGATTTCCTGGAAAAACGGGCGAAATGGATGGATACCGCAATCCCGAAACTGCCTACCTAACCTGCCGCCCGATCAATGATCTGGCACAGGGAGACGGCGGGGATCGACAGCACGAACCAGACCGCCGTGAAGGGGAGGCACACCTGCCCCAGCAAATTCAGCGGGAGATTTGAGTAATCCCAGATCTCCCAATGCAGCCCCAGATTGACCGCGCACCCGATGGCAAACTCCACCGCAGTGATGGCGAGTGCACCTGCAAACCACATTGCGGGCAGGGGCAGGGCTGTACGGCTGATGTAGAGCAGCAGCACCATGGACACGCCGCCCGCCAGCGACATGGTCCAGTGAGTGCGCCCCCGCCAGAGAAGCTCGATCAGCGGATAGCCCACGGCTCCCAGCACAAAGAGCAGGATGGGCGTGGGAACGGTGTGCAGTAACAGTTTCATAGCGGTCTCCTTTTGTTTGATCGCTATGTAGTATAAGCTGCCGCAATAAAACTATACGGCGGAGATTTCTGCCGATAGAAGGAGTTTTTGAATGGAAGAAACAATGATCGCCTCTCCCGTCCCCGTAGCGGATACCGATCTGCAGAGCACAACCGATGCGGCGTATATTGCACTCGCCTTGGAGGAAGCAGAAAAAGCCCTTGCCAAAGACGAAGTTCCCGTGGGTGCCATCCTCGTGTGGGAAGGGAAGGGCGTAGTTGCCCGATCCCACAACACCCGGGAGAGCGGCAAGAACGCCCTCGGTCACGCCGAGATCTCCGCTATCGACGAGGCCTGCAAAACGCTGGGCGGCTGGCGACTGCACAAAGCTACTCTTTACGTCACACTGGAGCCTTGTCTGATGTGTACGGGAGCGATCCTTTCCGCACGCATCAAGCGAGTGGTCTACGGTGCCCCCGACACCAAAGCCGGCGGCTTAGGTGGACTCTGCGATCTGCGAGAGGTGGGATTCCCCCACACCCCCGAGGTAGTATCGGGCGTGGAAGCAGAGAAGTGCAGGGGGCTGCTGGACGAGTTTTTTGTGAGGCTGCGGGAACGGAAGAAGAAGTAAGGAGTGATTCGATAGATGATCATATGCGACCAAGAGCCGAGCTTTAGCTGGTATGACGTGTTGGTATATGAAACCTACGATACTGAAAAAAATTGTCGTTCCGGTTTTATTACAGAATATCCGAGCAACGAATATGTCGAAAAAACCGAAGTAATTGGTGCGATTCATCATTTATATGAAGCCCCAAAACCCGGCAGCATCACGGTGTACATGAAAAATGGTGAAACCTACAGTTTTGAGTGTTGGACAGATTCCGTTTACTCCGGACAGTACGGCGTGAATGTATCTCCTGATGGAAAATATGTATATTTAATCAGTGATATCAAAGGAATGTGGTGTTACACATACAAGGGGGAGCTGATTTATAAAACCCGATATACCTCTGCAAGCCATGTGTTCCCTCATGATGATCACACTGCTACGGTAGTCACGAGAACAAAATTTCTTCTTTTGGATGAAAGCGGTCAAGTGATCAAAAAACGCTCCTTTTTCTATGATTCGTTTGGAGAAAAGATTTCCCCTACGTTGCTTTCTGTCTTAACCAGCGAAAATGTTTTGGCTATCGTTGATGCGAAAAGCTTGGATATTGTACAGAAGATTTCGCTGAATAAACTGGGGATCTACGATTGCTGGCAACAGGATACAGCTATTTCCGATGAATATGTAGTTGTGTACGGCGAAAATTGTACCGGTTGGGTCGATAATCAATGGGGCGGCAAAACTCGCTTGGGAGATAAACTGATGTTTGTCATCAGCCGTACCGATGGAACAGTGATCAAACAGGTGAATCTGAAAAATCTTGGTATCGAAAGTGCATATCGCACTTCATTTAGGGAAAATGAAATTGTCATTATTAACCGAGATAAAAGCACGGTGAGTGTTCTGTTGGAATAAAAAATCTGATAAATCACAAAAACTTCCCCGAATCTGTTGACAAGTGTCGGAAAATAGACTATAATAAATTGTATACTGTCGCATTATGCGCACCCCCATCAAACAATCCGGAGGATAACATGGATTCTACTAAACTGTTAGAGCTGAAAAAAACAGCCGTGAACGTCCGCAAATGGGCGCTGACCGCTGTTTACAAGGCACAGAGCGGCCATCCCGGCGGATCGCTGTCTCTGGCTGATATCATCACCTATCTGTACTTTGCCGAAATGAATGTCGATCCCCAAAACCCCGCTGATCCTATGCGTGACCGCTTCGTGTTGTCCAAGGGTCATTGCTCCCCCGCCTACTATGCGGCACTGGGACTTCGCGGCTACTTCGACGTGAAGGGACTGGAAACCTTCCGTCAGATCGATAGCATCTTCCAGGGTCACCCCGATATGAAGGGCGTTCCCGGCGTAGATATGTCTACCGGCTCGCTGGGTATGGGCATCTCTGCCGCTTGCGGTATGGCACTGGCAGGCCGCGGCAAGTACCGTGTGTACACCGCTCTCGGTGACGGCGAGTGTCAGGAAGGCTCGGTTTGGGAAGCCGCTATGCTGGCAGCCCACTATAAGCTGGACAATCTGGTAGCGATGATCGACTTCAACGGTCTCCAGATCGGCGGTAACATTACCGACGTGATGAATCCTACTCCCTTTGATAAGAAATTTGAAGCCTTCGGCTGGCACACCATCGTCATCGACGGCCACAACTTCGAAGAGATCGAAGCAGCCCTCAACGAGGCGCGCACCGTAAAGGGTAAGCCTACCGCCATCATTTGCAAGACCGCAAAGGGCAAGGGCGTTTCCTACATGGAAAACAACTACAAGTGGCACGGCAACGCTCCCAAGACTCCGGAGTACGAGCAGGCCATGAACGAACTGAACGCATGGGAGGTGTCCCTCAATGGCTGAGAAGATCGCAACCAGAGAAAGCTACGGCAATGGCCTCGTTGAGCTGGGCGCAAAGTATCCCGAGATCGTGGTGCTGGACGCTGACCTTGCCGAGTCCACCAAAACTGTTTACTTCAAGAAAGCATACCCCGATCGTTTCTTCGACTGCGGCATCGCAGAGCAGAACATGGTGGCAGTTGCGGCAGGTCTGGCTACCTGCGGCAAGATCCCCTTCTGCTCCTCCTTCGCTATGTTCGCCTCCGGCAGAGCATTCGATCAGGTTCGCAACGGCGTGGCATATCCCAAGCTGAACGTGAAGATCTGCGCAACTCACGCAGGTATCACCGTAGGCGAGGACGGCGCGACCCACCAGTGCCTGGAGGATATGGGCATTATGCGCACCATCCCCAATATGGTAGTGCTCAACCCCGGTGACGACGTGGAGGCAAAGGCCGCTCTCCGTGCCGCTGCCGAGCACAAGGGTCCCGTTTATATGCGCTTCGGACGCGCGCCCGTACCGGTGCTGTTCGACGCTGCCACCTTCAAGTTCGAGATCGGCAAGGGTCAGATTCTGTCCGAGGGCTCCGACGTGACCATCGTGGCAACCGGCATCATGCTGGAGGCGGCACTGGCTGCCAAAGAGCTGCTGGCAAACGAAGGCGTTTCCGCAGAGGTCATCGACATCTGTACCATCAAGCCCATTGACCGTGATCTCCTGCTGGCTTCTGCCGCAAAGACCGGTGCAGTAGTTACCGCTGAAGAGCACAACATCATCGGAGGCCTGGGCTCTGCCGTGGCGGAGGTGCTGGCTGAGGGTCTGCCCGTTCCCATGCGCCGCGTAGGTGTAGAGGATCAGTTCGGACGCTCCGGAAAGGTTCCCGCACTGCTGGAATTCTACGGTCTTACCGCAGAAAATATCGTTCGCAAGGCAAAAGAAGCCATTGCAATGAAGAAATAACAAGAGACAGGACACCGACCCACCATCGGTGTCCTTTTGGCTTTGACGATGAAAAAGATATTCAAAACGATTGCCCCCATTCTGCTGGCCGTCCTCGTTCTGGCAGGCGGCGCGGGGATATGGGCGTGGCAGACAAATGCCCGACACGAGGATGTGGACGGAAAGCTGCAGCGCCACGTCCTCGACGTGGGACAGGGCGAGGCGGCACAGCTGATCCTGCCCACGGGCGAGCGGATCATGATCGAC
>JAFTKV010000095.1 GCA_017453085.1 Clostridia bacterium | reverse complement strand
TGTTTTGCATAGGTTACTCCTTTTTCTTGGGGAACTTCTTGAAAGAAGTTCCCCAAACCCATAAATAAATTTTATAAATCAAAATTAAGATGCAATTTTGCGGAATTTGTCTAAGTCTGTCCCATATTGTAGCACACGAAATCGGCATTTGTCAAGGCTGATGCCCATCATTCAACAGAAAAATGTTGACAAGCCCCGACTTCTATGGTACAATAAACACAATATGAATCATTTTTCTGTAAGGACGGTATCCCCATGAAAGTAGAACTGCTAACCTATACCCCCGATGCAGATAAGCTGGTGGCTGCCGCCGCTAAGCTCTGCTACGCCAAAAGCGATATTGACACCCTGATGGACAAGCTCACCCCCGAAAAGGTAGCGGATTTCCTCAAGCTGCTGGGCGATCTCGGTCACGAATCTCCCGTAGAGCACGCCAGCTTCACCTTCGGTATTGAGGGCGTTTCTCGCACTCTGCTGGCACAGCTCACCCGTCACCGCATCGCTTCCTACTCGGTACAAAGCCAGCGCTACGTGGAAAAGTCGGGCTTCGAATACATTATGCCCCCCGAAATCGCCGCTATCCCCGAAGCAAAAGCCATCTTCGAAGAAGAAATGCGCCGGGATGCCGAGGCTTATGACAAACTCCGCACCATTTTGAAGGAGAATCACAAAGCTCGTCTGATGGCCGAGGGCAAGTCCGAGGCAGACGCCGACAAGGCTGCCGGCAAGCTGGCCAACGAGGACGCCCGCTTCGTCCTCCCCAACGCCTGCGACACCCGTATCATTATGACCATGAACACCCGCTCCCTCTACAATTTCTTTGCGCTACGCTGCTGCAACCGTGCCCAGTGGGAGATCCGTGAGCTGGCAACCGAGATGCTCCGTCTGGTGAAGGGCGCCGCTCCCCTGCTCTTCGCAGCCGCAGGACCTTCCTGTGTCAACGGTCCTTGCCCCGAGGGTGCAATGTGCTGTGGAAAAACCTTGGAAGTCCGCAAGAAATTCAAGGAAATGTAAAGTGAGGAAGTAAAATGATCTATTTTGATCAGAACAGCCTTGCAAGGCTGAAATCCATCTTTGCAGAGCTAAATAAGACCGTTCCCTACGCCTACGTCCCCTTTGAAGCAGAAGAGGATCGCTTGATCCTTCATGGCGAGACGATCAGAATCTCCGTTGCCAAAACGATTTCCGAAGCTTGGGTCTTCGCCGATCCCTCCTACAAAGAGAAAATCGAAAACGACGAAGTATTCCGCATTATAACCAATGCTACCGCCGGAAAATGGCTGGCGCCCCGGAGTGCTTCCGATCCGTTCTGGATTCTGCTGGCAGAGGATAAATTTGAATGCGAGGATTATCTGCTGGAGACGCTCTGCCACGAGCTGAGAAGCTGCAGTGACTTCATCCGCGCTTATCATCATTACTCCAAGCATAGCAGGGTGTCCGACGATCCCGATTGGCTTCGCCATCTGGAAGAAATAGAACAGTCGCCCAAATACAACAAATTCTTCCTTTGGAGCGAGTTTAACGCATCTTACACCGAGCTCACCGTTCACTTCTCCATGGATAAGACCCCTCCCACCTTCCCTTCGCTTGCCGCCTATTTAGGCTACCAAACAGCCGAATCGGTAGATAAAATCCTAAAATACTATCTCTACGACAACAAAACGGACTATCTCCTTGCCCGTTATTTGGGCATCCACCGGGCGACACGGGATTTATCCAAGGTATATTGCTACTCTCGTGCATTCCAAATTGAGAATTTAATCCCGCACGGCATTACCAAAAAATATCCTCGTGCGTTTTATATCGCCAACGAATATCAAGAAATTGATATCTTTGAATTTTGAATTGATTTGTGAAAGGTAAGGTTTGAATATGAAAAAAGCTATATCTTTTCTCCTCATCCTCGCCTCTCTGCTCTGTATGGCAGGATGTGAGGAAGGAACCTCCACGGACACCACCACAACCGCAGTCACTACCCCCGCCGTTACCGAGCCGCCCACACTTACCGAACAGGTGGACGCGCTGGAAGGAACGCTCACCGACGTGGAAGCCATCAAGGCCGCCCGTGAGCTGGTTTGGGAAGAGTATGCGGCTAAAATCGCAGATAAAAGTCCCAACCGCAAGAAGGAAATTCGCAAGAATCAGACCACCAAGATCAAAATCGGCGGCACTACTATGAAGGTAATGACCCGTGTGGTCGGCTCCGCTCCCAAGGCCGGCTATCCTCTCTTCTTGGTCTACAACGGCGTCGGATACAACACCGACGGACAGATGAACGAATCCCAGTGGTCCGGTATGGCCGAGCGTTACGATGACGTCCCCGGCATCTACTGCTCCATCCGTTCGGTGAGCGACAACGAGTCCAGCGGTCAGATCTTCTCCACCGATATTTCTTGGCAGTTCTACGATCGCATCATCGAAAACTGCATTCTGTATATGAAGGCCAACCCCAAACAGGTGTACATCGTGGGTTATTCCGCAGGCGGCAACGGCGTTTATCAG
>JAFTKV010000094.1 GCA_017453085.1 Clostridia bacterium | reverse complement strand
GTTTGCCCATTGGACTCACCTCCATTATTCTATCTACTACATATAACAAATCAAAGCAACAAAATCTTTCACAGCTTTTGCTGTGTTTACAATTTGTTTACAAATATCATCATTTGCCACGCAAAAAGCGCAGAGCGATCCGTGACTTGGTGTTGTCCCGGGCACTCTGCGCTTTGTTTCTGATCGGTGACTTCTCCAAGTACGGTCAGATTTCTTTCTTGATTACAGTATAGCAGTTTTTTGCAGTTTTGTCAATGGTTTTTCTGAGGGTAGAAAAAATTTACTTTTATTTTCAGCAATGCACCAGCTTCGTTCGATTTCGGGTGAAAAAACTTCTCGAAAAAACGAACAAATGTTCAAAGTTAATACAAATTGCAACTGTTTCATACGGTCGGGGTGTGTTATACTCAGCTCACAGCCAAGGGAAATCCCCAAAACTGATGAAAATTGAAAGGAGAGGATCCAAATGGAATCCATTCACACCGAAAACGCCGTTTTCGAAACCGAGGCGGTCTTCCGCCGAAAGCTGAAAAGCTACATCAAGCATTGCAACAAGCCGGGCGAGGACGAAAAGACCCGCCGTCTGCCCAATGCCGCAGGCTTCTGCCGCTTCTGCGGGATCTCGCGAGAGGGCTTTGCAAGGCTGAAGGTCACCTACCCGCTGATGTACGACATCGCACAGTCCACCTTCCTGGACGAAGCGCTGAACACCAAGATGTCCAACTCGGCGGCGAATATGTCCTTCCTGGCAGAGTTCAACCGCTCCGTGGGCGAGGGACAGGAGGAGTCGGGCGGCGACACCGTTCGACTGATTACCTGCCACGACGATGGCGACGCGCTCTAAGAAAAAGCCCCGCGAGACGGTGGTGCGCCTTTCGGGAAAGCCCTCCGAAAAGCAAGCCCGCTTTTTTGCCTCCCGCGCCCGCTATACCGCTTACGGCGGCGCAAGAGGGGGAGGGAAGTCCTGGGCACTGCGGAGAAAGCTGATCCTGCTCTGCTTCCACTACCCCGGGATCACCTGCCTCTTGGTGCGCCGCTCGCTCCCCGAACTGAGGGAGAATCACCTCTATCCGCTCCTGTCGCAGCTGGGAGAGGCGGTGGTCTACAAGGAGTCCACCCACACCTTCACCTTCCCCGGCGGCAGTCGCATCGTACTGGGCTACTGCGATAACGAGCGGGACGTGCTCCGCTATCAGGGGCAGGAGTACGACATCATCGCGCTGGACGAAGCCACGCAGCTGACGGAATTTCAATTTTCTACCTTCAAAGCCTGTCTGAGAGGCGCCAATCGCTTTCCAAAACGCTTCTATCTCACCTGTAATCCCGGTGGGGTGGGACATGCCTGGGTAAAGCGATTATTCGTCGACCGTCTCTTCCGTGAGGGAGAGGATCCTGCCGACTACGCCTTCATCCCTGCGGGGGTGTACGACAATCAAGTGCTTCTGGAAAAGGATCCCGCGTACGTTGCAGGCTTGCAGTCCCTGCCCGATACTCTGCGGCGGGCATGGCTGGACGGCAGCTGGGACGTGTTCGAGGGGCAGTTCTTCCCTGAATTTTCCCGACAGCAGCACGTGTGCGAGCCCTTCGAGATTCCCAAGAATTGGCGGCGCTTCGGCGGGCTGGACTACGGATTTGATATGCTGGCGGCACTCTGGGCGGCACAGGATCCCCAAACGGGAACGGTGTATATTTATCGGGAGTACGGCAGATCGGGGCTGACCCTCACCGCCGCCGCCAAAGCGGTTGCCGAGGCGGGGGAGGGCGCGAAGGAAATCGACTATTTCGCCGCCTCCCCCGATCTGTGGAACCGCCGTCAGGACACGGGACTTGCGGGCGTTGCCGTGATGAGCGGTGTGAAGGACTTCCCCAATCTGATCAAGGCGGATGACCGACGGGTCATGGGCTGGCGCAACCTGCGGGAGTATCTGTGCAGGCAAGGAGAGGGGAGACCGCGGCTCCAGATTTTCTCCACCTGCACCGAGCTGATCCGCACGCTGCCTGCATTGCTCCACGACAAGCACCGTCCCGAGGACGCCTCCTCGGAGCCCCACGCAGTTACACACTTTCCCGAAGCACTGCGCTACGCTCTGATGGCGGTTCCCGTGGGCGATCGCCCCGTGGATCGGGTTCGGGATCCCCGACGGGGGATCTTGCGGGACTGATCCTCTCCGAATTTTCCTTGGCTGTGAATCATCGACGAGAGGAGGGTCACCGTGACCGAGATCGTTTGGCTTGCCGCAGCCTGCACGGCGGCAGGAATGGCGGTCGGCTTTGCCATCGGGCTGGGGCTTTGCAGGCTCCGCCGTCGGAAAAGACCGACGTCTACCGCTGACAGCTTTTTAAGGCTGCTCAAACATTAATGGGAGCGGCGTGCGCCCTCCCCGAAATCAACTGAAATGAAAGGAATTTGGTATGAAAAATCGAAATTTGACTACTGCCTGGAAGCAGTACGAGGAAGGGCGGGCGTACAAGCGGATCATCGGTCTTTACAACCGTGTGGATGAGAACGAGCGCTTCTACCGCGGCGAACAGTGGAAGGGTGTGGATGCGGGCGGGCTGCCTACCCCCGTCTTCAATCTCATCAAGCGGATCGGATCCTATCTGATCAGCGCGGTGCTCAGCTACAAGCTGACCGTCCGCTACGACGATATGGGGATCCCATACGCCGATCCCAGCGACGACACCCGTCTGCGGGAAGAGACGCTGGAGGCACTGAACCGCGTCACCGCCTGCCGTTGGAAGCAGAGCGGGATGGACACCGTCCTGCGCCGTGCGCTGTACGACGCGATCCTTTCGGGAGACGGTATCTTCTACTGTTGTTTTGATCCCACCCTGCCCGGTGCGGGAGACTTTGCCGGAGACATCCGAACCACTACGCTGGATAGCGTGAATTTGTTTGCAGCGGATATGAACTCCGACGATCTCCAGCACCAGGCGTGGCTGATCCTGTCCGGCCGTACGTCGGTAGATATGCTTCGCAGCGAGGCGATCGACGCCGGTCTGCCCGCCGATCAGGCGGACAAGATCCGCCCCGACCGGGATTATGACGACGGTGCGGGAGACTACTCCTCCTGCGAGATCGGCGATAAGGCGACCTATCTCATCCGATTCTATCGGAATGCAGACGGCTTCGTCTGTTGGGAGAAGTGCACTCGGGAGGCGGTGATCCGCACCGCTGTCACCGGAATGCGCCGTTATCCCGTTGCGATGTTCCATTGGGACAGGGTGAAGAACAGCTTCCACGGCTCCTCACCCATCACCGAGCTGATCCAGAATCAGAAGTACGTGAACAAGGCCTACGCGATGCTGATGAAGCATATGGTGGACACCGCCTTCTCCAAGGTCATCTACGACAAGCGGCTGATCCCTGAGTGGACTAACGAGGTGGGCGAGGCGATCGGCGTGCTGTCCGGCGGCGACGTGTCGAACGTGGCTACCACGCTGGGCGTGGGCGAGATGCAGGACGGCTACCGCGAGCTGATCGACTCGGTGATCGAGAACACCAAGGAGCTGACCGGTGCCACCGAGATCGTGCTGGGCGAGGCGGATCCCAACAATACCTCGGCTATCATCGCTCTCCGTGAGATGGCAGAGGTGCCGCTGGATCAGGTGCGGGCGAGCATTGCCGCCTGCATGGAGGAGCTGGCACTGATCTGGCTGGAGATGATGCGGGAGTATTTCCCCAGCCTGCGCAGCTATGCCGACGGTGTCGGTGCGGTCAGCCTGGATCTGGCCGCTCTGCCTGCCGATTCGGTCAGCGTGTATGTAGACAGCGGTGCCAGCCGCCGCTTCTCCCAGTCCATGCTGCTCTCTACCTTGCAGAGTCTGCTGGAGGCGGGACACATCACCTTTGCCGAGTATCTGGAGCGTCTGCCGGAGGGGATCCTCACCGACAAGGACAAGCTGCTCGCCCGTGCCAGAGGCGACCTTGCCGATGGCATCGAAGGGGGAATCGCCCATGGATGAGCTGTGCCGTGAAACCCTTCCCGGAGAGGTGGCGGACGAGCGGTCGGCATTCTGCCTGTGCTATCCCGACGTACCGTGGACTTCGGTGCCCGATGCGGTCAAGGAGAGCGCCCGTCTGCAGGCGATTCCGTTGGCGGATGCTTACGGGGAATACCTGCAGCAGCGGGCAAAGCTCCGTGAGACTGCCGCAGCTGCTTATCAGCGAGCAATGGCAGAATCCCCCGGCGTGCCGATGGGTGCCGCGGGTGAAAGACTCTACTCCATCGACGAAATGCGGCGGATGACCTCCAAGGAGGTAAAGAGCCGCTACCACACTTTGCTTGCCAGCCTCAAACGAGGATTTTCAAAATGGTAAGCCAATACATAATTTGAATTGATAAAGGAGAAATGATCATATGGCAACTAAAAACTTTATTCCTACCGTTTGGAGCGAAACTCTGCTCCAGTCCCTTGACAGAGAATACGTGGGCGTTATGCACTGCAATCGCGATTTCGAGGGCGAAATCCGCAACCTGGGCGACAGCGTGGTGATCAATTCCATCGGCCGCGTCAGCGTGTTCGACTACACCGCCAATACCGATATCCTGGATCCAGAGGAGCTGGAGGAGGAGCTGGCGGTCACCCTGAACATTGACCGCGCCAAGGCGTTCTGCTTCCAGATCGACGACGTGGATCGCATTCAGGCGAAGCCCGATCTGATGAAGACCGCTATGAAGGAAGCCGCCTGTGCGCTGGCTGAGGAAGCGGATCGCTATATCTACTCCCTCTACACCAAGTGCTCCGAAGGCAACGTGATTACGAAGGAAGGCGTTACCAGCGACGATATGGTGGATCTGGTGGTACGGGCAAGACAGCTGCTGATGGAAAAGAACGTCAACAGCAACACTGAGGTGGTGCTGGAGGTTTCCCCCAAGATCGCAGCGCAGATCCTGAAGGCGAAGATCCTCAGCGGTACCGACAACGCCGAGTCGCTGAACAACGGCTACCTGGGCAATTTCGTGGGCTTTGAGGTCTACGTATCCAACAACATCGTCAAAACCGACGGCTACTATCATTGCATCGCCCGTACCAAGCGTGCCATCGCCTTTGCGGAGCAGCTGAAGAGCGTGGAGGCATTCCGTCCCGAAAAGCGCTTTGCCGATGCGGTGAAGGGTCTGCATCTCTACGGTGCGGAGGTCGTCTACCCCGACGAGATGGTCGTTCTGAGTCTGTCGGTCTAACAGAGAGTAGGCGAGTACGGT
>JAFTKV010000093.1 GCA_017453085.1 Clostridia bacterium | reverse complement strand
CCGCAGAACAGATAAGCGTGATTTAATTTATGATTTTCCACCTGCCAAGTGAGGACGGAGGTAATATGCTCCTGACCGCAAACGTCCGAAAACGCCCGTGGTCTCCATTTACGATATAACGCCTGATGCATATCCGTTCCTCCCTTTTCAAAGCGTACAAAAGCAGGGTGCAAAATAAGACCATACACCTCGTAATCGAACTGAAGCATCCATGCGTGAAAGGCAACTTCCGCTCAAAACAGGCAAACCTGTGGCACATTGAACATACTCCTTAATGCTGCTTGGTTCCCCACCTGACATGGTTCGAAGTCATCAATTGCACAGGACCCATCTCTCAACACGCAAATTGCGGTGCAGACCATACATGATCAGCCCTCAAACGCGGAAACCACCCCTGCTGTAGCGGATTGCAGGTACAGGGCGCCGCTACTTCCCCGGCCGGTATGGTCTTATTTCACATCCTGCTGATGTTTTGTTGTATTAACGCCGTTTTTTCACGGCTTTACTATTATACCACAATTTTTTTCAATATGCAAGTGCTTTTCCCAAGTTCCTTATGAACTTTTTGAAAAAATTTTTCCGAAATCCTCTCCTTAGGGGGAAGATTTCGGAAAAATAATTATTTTGCGCTGTTCATCTTCAGATAAGCGTTGATAAAGCCGTCCAGGTCGCCATCCATGACTGCCTGGATGTTGCCGTCCTCATAGCCGGTACGGGTATCCTTTGCCAGCGTGTAAGGCATGAACACGTAGGAGCGGATCTGTGCGCCCCACTCGATGTTGGTTTTTGCGCCCTTGATATCATCGATTCTCTCCAGCTTCTCCCGCATCTTGATCTCCATCAGCTTGGATTTCAGCATCTTCAGCGCGGTTTCCTTGTTCTGGAGCTGGGAACGCTCGGTCTGACAGCCTACTACGATACCGGTGGGAAGGTGGACGATTCGAATCGCAGAGTCGGTCTTGTTGATATGCTGCCCGCCTGCGCCGCTGGAGCGGTGTGCGGTGATCTCGATCTCGTCGTCACGGATCTCGATGGTGCCGTCGTCCTGGAATTCGGGCATTACCTCTACCGATGCGAAGGAGGTCTGACGTCTGCCGGAAGCGTCGAAGGGAGAAACGCGCACCAGACGGTGAACGCCGTTTTCACTCTTCAGATAACCGTAGGCATTGATGCCCTCGATCATAATGGTAGCACTCTTGATACCTGCTTCTTCGCCGTCCAGCCAGTCCAGCAGCTTCACGTTGAAGCCGTGACGCTCGCCCCAACGGGTATACATCCGGTAGAGCATCTGTGCCCAGTCCTGTGCCTCGGTGCCGCCTGCGCCGGGATGGAAGGATACGATGGCGTTCAGCGAATCGTATTCGCCGGTGAGCAGCGCAGCCAGGCGCTCCTCTTCAGCGGTCTTCTCGACCTCGTTCACGCCTGCAACTACCTCTTCGGTGAAGGATTCGTCGTTTTCTTCGATGGCAAGCTCCGCCAGAGACAGAGTGTCCTCCAGCAGATTGTTCAGCTTGTTGTAGCGCTCCACCTTGTCCTTGAGCTGCTTAAGCTCCTGCAGGATCTTACTGGATCTCTGCTGATCGCCCCAGAAGTTGGGATCGTAGGTCAGCTGCTCCAGCTCGTCGATCTTGGTGGTGGCTTCTTCGATCCGCAGAGCCTGCGCCAGCTCGGCAAGATCCTTGCGCATGCGGCGCAGCTTGATTTTTGCTTCTTCTAACTGTATGATCATAGGAAATTCTCCCTCTCGTTGATATGTATATCTGAATTATCGGTGTGTCACGGGGTCGCTAAAATAGGTATAAACGTTTCCGTCCGGAACGGCCTGGTGTACCATCTGATACAGAACGTCCAGCACGGGATTTTCGGTAAAGAAATGCCCTGCTTCGATCACCTGCATACCCAGATCGGCAGCGTCCACCATACTGTTGTAGGACATGGTGCCGGTGATGTACACGTCAGCTCCCGCTTTCATGGCAGGCTTCAGAAAATCCTTTCCGTCGCCGCCGACCAATGCGATCCGCTTGATAGGCTTGCCCAACTCGACCGATTGAATCGTAGGAAACAGCAGCTGGACCTTGAGCATATGGGCAAGCTCCTCCATCGTCGTTTGGGGTACAGAGCCGATCCGACCGATGGTGGGCGTTGCATCGTCACCGAAGGTCTGCACGTCACAAAGCCCCAACAGCTCTGCCAGGCGATCGTTGACACCACCCTCCACGATGTCCAGTCGGGTGTGGAAGGAGAAGACCGAGATCCCGTTCTGCACGCATTTGAGCAGCTTGCGAGCGGTTAAATTTTCTTCGGTGACACAAGTCAAGGGGCGGAAGATCATCGGATGATGGGAGATGATCAGATCGCAGCCATTTGCAACTGCGTAATCCACAGCCGCTTCGCTCACGTCCAGCGTCAGCAGGATGCGCTTTACGGGTGCGGACAGATCAGGCGAGCACATCAGGCCATCGTTATCCCATGGGCAGGACAAAGAGGACGGAATCCTGTCGTCCAAAATATGATAAAGTTCTTTTACCGTCATAATAAGCTCCTTTCGTGGGCATCCAGCTGCTCCTGCAGCGATGCCACCAGCGCGCACAATGCGGGCTCTTCCCTGCCTGCCTTGGCCAGTCCGTTCACCTGCTTCTGCAGTGAGGCGATCTGCCGTCTCAGCCATTCACCGTAGAGAGGCTGATCGTTGCCAAATCCTGCGTAGCTGTCCACCTCCGAGAGAGCATATGGCGCACCGCAATAGGATGCACAAAGCACCACGTACAGCTTTTCTTTTTCGGCGGCAAACCGCTCCTCGGTGATCGCAAATCCGTTCTGAGCAAGCCACAGACGAAGCTCCCTGGTTGAGGTCATGGGCTGCAGGATCAGACGGATCTCGCTGCTTCTCACAAAGGGCGCTGCCTCCAGAATCGAGGCGATCAGCTCACCGCCCATACCGCAGATGAGGATATCGGTGGGGGATAGTGCTTCGATCCCCGTGAGTCCCGGGGTCAGTCGGGTAGTGATTCGATCGGCAAGTCCAAACCGCTGCACGTTTGACTCGGCGCGGGCGAGAGGCCCCTCGTTGATGTCCGAGGCAACCGCACGAGTTGCTCTCTCTGCCGCCACAAGATAGATGGGCAAATAGGCGTGATCGGTTCCCACGTCAGCCACCACGGCCCCCTCCCGAACGAAGGAGGCGGCGGTCAGCAGACGGGGCGTCATCTCGGAGCGCAAAGGCAGGCGAACCGTGCGGTCCGCCTGTTTGTCAAGCATTGGTTTCTTTGGAAGCAAGGTACTTGTTCAGCTTTTCCACAAGCTCGTCGGCATCGGTACCGTGTACCATGCAAGCATCCTCAATAGACTCGCCGCGGGAAGCGGGACAGCCCAGGCAATGCATTCCGATTTCGAAGAAAAATACGGCAGTCTCGATATCGTAATCGAGAACGTCACCGATAATGGATTCCTTGGTAATTTTCATAGTGATCAATTTCCTTTCACTTTGGTAACGAGGATATTGTATCATATTTCGATGATTCTGTCAATCCGCGTTTCGAAATATTTTTCAAAAATTCAAGAGAAATTCACGAATTCAGTGAGTTTTACGGTCACCTCTCTTGCAATTTGCGCGATTTTGTGCTAAACTATCAGTAACAATATTTGGAGGCTATACTGATGAGTTGTATTTTTTGCATGATCGTTGACGGTACTATTCCGTCTAAGAAAGCATATGAGGATGATGAGATCCTTGCGTTCCACGATATCAATCCCCAGGCACCGGTGCACATTCTGGTGATTCCCAAGGTGCACATTCCCTCCGTGGACGGCATCACTTACGAAAACAGTTCGGTAGTGGCACGTATTTTTGAGAAGATCCCCGCAATCGCCGATGCTGCCGGGCTGACGAACGGCTATCGCGTGATCTCCAACTGCGGTTCTGATACTTGCCAGTCTGTTCCCCACCTGCACTTCCACATCCTCGGTGGCAGAACGCTTTCCGAAAAGATGGCGTAATCAAACACAAAAAGAACCCCTACCGGGGTTCTTTCAAAGTGCAGACAAAATCGCTTCAAGAACTG
>JAFTKV010000092.1 GCA_017453085.1 Clostridia bacterium | reverse complement strand
TGTAGGAGCCATCCTTGTTCTTGATCTGGATCGCACCGTACTGCTCGCCCTCTGCGCCGATGGAGAGAACGAAATTTGCAAGATCCTTCGCCTGCTCGTCGGTGATAGTCTTGCCCGCCTTGGAGACACTGTACTTCACGTATTCCACCATATCGGTGTGACCGCCGAAGTAGCCCCAAGGATAGGTTCTCCAGATCTCAACCAGAGAAGCGGTATCCATGTCACGGTATTCCCATGCAGGCTCGTTCTCCAGGTCGATGGAGGTATGGAACTGCATATCGGTATACAGGGGAGCGGGATGACAGGTTACACAGCCGAACTCATCAAAGAGTGCCTTGCCGCGGGTAGCGGACTCGGTGAGAGTACCGTCATCGTTCAGATAGGGAGACTGCTCGGGCAGCATTGCCATCAGGTATGCGCCGATGTTTTCTACGATCCCCTCGGTATCAGCGTTGAAGCAAATATACTTCAGACCGGCACCGATAGCGGTCTCGCCGTCGGGACGGATACCGGTGACCATTACGGGAGGAGTACGCAGAGAGTAGAGCATGCTCTTCGCCTGCTTGGAAACACCCACACCGTCGTTCAGGTTATCCCAGTTGAAGCCGTCCGCACGTCCGTCGGGGTGACAGGATGCGCAGGACTGCCAGTTCTGATAGCAGATGGTGGAATCATACCACAGGGATTCGCCCATACGGACTGCATCCGCCTCGGGCTGTGCACCGGGCGCAAAGGTGCCCAGCAGCTTCATCTTGGAGCCGTTTGCACTGACTACGGCAATATCGCCGCTGAAGTACTGTGCACAGTAAACTACGTCGCCCAGGATCGCAACCGCACGTGCGCCGTTGCCGCCCAGATCGATTCTGGACTTGCAATTGGATGCAAAGGGAATATAGTTGACGATATCTTCCTTGGAGCCTACCAGACCCGAGCTGGTGCCGACGCGGGAAACCAGCTTGGACAGATTGTTCAGATCCACCTTCATCAGCTCACTGGAGCCGGAGATGGAAACGTACAGAGCAGTTCCCTTTTCGTTGATGGCAAGTCCCCAAGGATTGCCTGCGCCCAGCTCAACGTCGTCCAGCAGGAAGGCGTAAGAAGCCTTGTTGGAGGCAACGTCGATCACCGAAATGCCGTTGGTGTAGATCCAACCGCCGTCCAGCTGAGTGGTGGGATAAGTATACCGGGCGATGCTGTGAGAAACGTACAGCGTCTTTCCGTCGGGAGAAGCGATGATATCCTTCACGTTCGCTGCGCCGTTGCAGAGAGCGATGGAGGTGCTCACCTCGTTCTTCTTGGTGTCGATCACCGTAATACGGGGGGCAACGGTATCGTTCACCGCATTGTCCTCAGGCAGATGGCAAGCCACGTAGAGCTTGTCGCCTACCAGCTCCAGAGCCATCGGCTCACGGCTGACACTGATCTCCTTAGTTTCGGTCATGGAAGCAAGATCCACCACGGACACGGTGCAGGAGAAGCGGTTGGCAACGTAAGCGGTATTGCCCTTGACAACGACGTCGTTGGGAGTATGTCCCACAACCACGCTGCCCTCCTCCTTCAGATCGGAGGAAAGAACGACCAGCTTACCGCCCAGCTTACCCATACCGGCGTAAATATTGCCACCGGACACGGTCAGTCTATTGACGGGAGAATCGGTTTCATATACCGCCTGCAGAGTGTGATCCGCAGTTGCATACTGATAAATTGCCTCGTCTGTGGTGCCACCCACATAAATCCACTGACCGGCTTCAGATAGAGCGAGGGACGAGGGCGAGTAATACGGACCGCCGACAACCGATACGGGGGGGTTAGTCGTACCGGCGGGAGCGGTAGTGGTGGTGGACTGATCGTCCGAGCTGTCATTGCAGGCGATCAGACCCGCAAGCAATACACCGAGGCCGAGCGTCAGGATTCCTCCCGTTAAAAGCGCCCGCTTCAGCGACGGCTTGCCGCTTGTTTGCTTCATAATGATTACCTCCTTATGATTGCCATGAAATTGCCGAATTGCGAAAAGGCAACACTATGGACTTTAACAATATTATATCATAATGCGCTTTTTTTGTAAATTGGCATTTTCACCTATTTTTAACGCAGAAATTGTGCAACCCGCACAAGAAGCTTTTCCTAAAAACCAAAAGAAAGCCCCCAAAAAAGGGGCTTTCTTAGAAGGGGATCAGACCTCGTCCCAGATCCGCTTCATATTGGCAAAGGACACGCGGGTGCCATACTCGCATTCCTCCATGCCTTCGTATTCCAGATAGATAAATCCGTCGTAGCCGCTGTTTTTCAGGGTGCGGGTAACGTCCCAGATGTCGATATCGCCCTGCGCCAGGATGGAGCCGCGGAGATAGGAGCCGCCCACCGAACGGAACCAGCTGTTCTCGCAGTTGAACTGGTCGCTGTCACCGGGGTTTCTGTGCTCGGGACGGATATAGAAGTCCTTCATATGGATGGTCTTGGCAAAGGAGACCATCTTCTTCACGGCGATCTCGGGGATGTCGTCCACGCAGGTGTAGTTACCCACGTCCAGCTGATGGCCGAAGTTGTCCCGATCCACCATCTGCATGATCTGCCGCACGCGGTCTGCACCGTTGGCGTGGAAACCGTGGTTCTCCATCAGGATGGTCATGCCGTACTGCTTGGCGTAATCGCAGAGGATCTGATAAGCCTTGACGATGGCGGGAACCTCCTTCTGGAAGTTCTCGATGGTGTTCTCCGAAATGGGACGGCGGAAGGCCGCACTGTCCATACGGAAGGTGGGAATCGACAGCTTCGCTGCCGCATCGATTTGACGCTTGGCACGGGCGATCTCTGCGTCGAACTGATCGTCGGTGATGATCAGGAAGTTGCCGTTGAGGGAGTAGTTGGTTATGGGCACGCCACGCTCTCTACCGCCGCCTTTTACTGATCGATCAGCTCTG
>JAFTKV010000091.1 GCA_017453085.1 Clostridia bacterium | reverse complement strand
TAGTAATCATCGGGAAGCAGGGGGGTGGAGAAGAGAGCGGTGAGTCTAATGCCTGCGCCTTCGAACACGTACTCGGTAGAGAGTGCGGTAACGTTCAGATCGACCTGCTCCATCTTAGGTAGTCTCTTGTTGGCTCTACCCATGAAGATATAGTCGGTGCCGTCCACGTTGACGGTGCCGATCATGGTGTTGGGCTTGCCGGTCCAGTGCTCGGTAACGGAATCGGTGAGTTTGTCCGCAGGAGACCATACGGAGAAATAGGGGTCCACTGTAATCAGCGGGACTGACGGAGGTCTGAGTTTCATAAGCGTGTTCCTTTCGCTGAGGAAAAATTTTCGGATCATATCCTTATTTACTTTACCACAATTAAGCAAATTTGTCAAGTCATATTTACGATTTTGTCGGATTTTTATGCATAATTCCGCACACACAAGCTGGTTTGCACGAACCTTGTAGGGACAGGCCTCCCGGACTGTCCGTTCGAACGGTTTGCACAGAGCTTGCGTCTGTGGCAGGCGCTCGATACCGCCTGCGGCGGAGCGGGCCGTCGGGGACGTCGGCCCCTACAAGGCATGTTTCTTTCCCTTCAAAAATCCTCCCTTTCGTGAAAAAGGGAGGATTGGGGGCTGTTATTTCTTTTTCTTGATCATTACCAAGATCAGCGCAACTACTGCACCACCCAGACACGCGCCCAGCGCGGCGATGACTATGAGAAGAGTGGAGTCTCCTTTGTCGGAAACCGTATCCGGGGCTTTATCATCGCGAGGCGGTTTATTCATATCAGACAGATTCCGATGGGTCGTTACCGCAGGTGCATTGGTAGTAGGGACATTTGTAATCGGCGCCTCGGTTTCAGGCTCTTCGGTTAAAGGCTCATCGGTATTGGGAGCAGGCGCCTCGATCTCCGTTTTTTGAGTTGTAGCTACTGGAAGCAGCTTGTCGATCTTCTCGGTGCGGGTTGCTTTGCAGACCGTACAGGTGAAGGTGCGCTCGCCCTCTGCGGAGGTGGTGGGTTCTTTGGTCACCTTTCCGCCGTCCCATTTGTGCGAAGCAGAATCTTTTTTCGAACCGCAATCGCATTCGTGCCAGTGAGAAGTAGCGTCCTTCGACCAATCTGTGTCATATTGGTGAGTATGACCAAGAGCCGCCTTTATCACATAGCCACAGACCGTACAGGTTTGTGCGGTCGTCTCGGTCGCCGCCGCGCCGGGCTTGTGAGAAGCTTCGTCTTTTTTAGCACTACATACGGTACATTCGTGCCAATGCTTGTCTTTATTACTGCTCCATTGAGCAGAATAGGAATGGGAGACGGTGCGCGTGTAACCGCAGGTGTTGCAAGAGGTGTCGCAGGAGTTAGAGTAAGTATGTACCGCTTCGTCCTTCTTTACCTTGCATACCGAGCATCCATGCCAATGTTTGCTACCATCCTTCGACCACTCGGTCTTGTAGGAGTGGATGATAGTACGAGTATAGCCGCAGGTGTTGCAGGAGGTGTCGCAAGCGTTAGAATACTTATGTCCTGCCGCACTGCCACTGGTAAAAGTCGTCGTTCCCTTTTCACCGCAGGTACAGCTATAGTAGTATACCGCGGGAGAGGTGCAAGTTGCTGCGGATTTTCGATAGGTGGATGAGGTATTTTTTTTGGTTAAATGAGCAGGTATGATATACACCGAGGGAAACAAAGTTACGACTGTATTGGTTTGCGTATGCTTCTGCAGTTGAGTTTTCATATCCATAAATAGTAGCAGTGGAAGAAATAGTATACGATGAATCATCAATATCCGTGGAAGGAGAAAGAAAAGTTATTTTCGTCAGACTGCTGCAATCCCGAAACGCAGAGTCACCAATGGCAGTCACACTGTTTGGAATTTCTATGCTTGCCAGACTGTTGCAGCCCTCAAACGCACCGGCGCCAATGGTGGTCACACTGTCGCCAATCTCTACGCGAGTCAGACTGCTGCAACTCCAGAACGCCAGCTCGCCAATGGTAGTCACGCTGTCGGGAATCACTATGCTCATCAGACTTTCATGTCGACCGAATGCATATGCATTAATCGCTGTTACAGGATAGCCGTCTATTTCGTCAGGAATAAATAATACACCACCGATGGAAGAGTCATTTGTATCCAAAATCGTCACTTCTTCGTTCTCAATCACATAAAGTAATAAATCTCCATACACTCCTGCACTTGCACTTACCGGTAAAGCAAACGCCGCCATTGCTACCAATATCGCCACTAAGGTCAGCCCTAGCACAATCCATTTTTTCATCGTCATTTCCTCCCGAACGAAAAGTATATAGCTTTTGATGTATTATAGCACACTAAAGCACAAATTACAATAGAATCCTCTATTTTTCTCCAAAAATCTCCCCGCCTCATACGAAGCGGGGAGTTCCGAATTAATCCAAATTCGACGAAGTATCGCTCATGTCATATCCGAGAATCAGACCGTCCAGCCCCTTGTCGGGGGTGAGTGCCTTGATCTCGTCCACCGTCAGCGCGCGGTTGTAGATCTGCACGGCGGCCATGTCGCCGCGGAACTTGCGGTCGGTGGCGTCGGGCTGGATGCCGATGCCCAGACGGGATGCGGTGGTGGCGTTGCCGGTGAAGGCCTTGGAGCCCACCAGCTTGCCGTTCACGTAGAGCTTCAGCCCCTGCGCATCACGGACGGCGGTAATGTGGAACCACTGATTTACCGCTACGCCTGCGTCGGCGGGATAGACCGTGATGATATTATCCCAGTTGCTTTCGTAGACGAAGAACTCCAGACGTCCGCTGCTGTCGATCTTCAGGGTCACCTGCGTGTCACCGGTGGAGGCGATCACGTTGTGCTCGTTGAAGTCGGCCAGCTTCACCCAAGCGGTGATGGTGAACTGTCCCTTGCCCGAGAAGGTGCTTCGGATGATCGAATCCTTGTCGGACAGCATAAAGTTGCCGTCGAAAGAGGTGCCTGTGGGAGAGGTCTCGTCGTCGCTTGCCTTGCCCACGTTGGCGGTGGTGGAGAAGTTGCCGGCCATATCGTTGAAGATGGTCTTGATGGCGCCGTCCCGCTCCACGACCTCCAGAATGCGATAGTTCTTCACCAGTGCCTTCTGTGCGTCGGTCAGAGCGTTATAAGCGGCTCTGACACGGCTGACGCCCGAGGGATCGGTCAGCAGAACGCTGATGGCGTCGTCCACTCTGCCTGCCAGAATGGCGTCGATGTCGTCGGCACCGATGGACTCGCTATCTCTCCACAGGCGGGAGCGATCGGTGAGCTCGTCTGCGGTGGATCCCTTGTCAAAGGGAACGAGGGTGACGGTGAAGGTCAGCTCCTGACCGGTGGGAATGCGGTATTCCGCCAGCGTGTCGGGACCGCAGGAGGCTCCGCCCGTGCCGCGGGACAGATAGGACAGGGTCAGATAGGTCATCGTCGGCTTGGCGCTGAGCTGATGGGTGTACTTGGCACTCTTCAGCTGAGCGGCGGAATAGTGGAGTGCCTGCGCCTCCATGGAATCGGAAACTGCCAGCAGACCTGCGTTGCTGCTTCCGGAGGTGAGGGCGTACCAGCGGACACGGGTCATGTTGCCGGTGTCCTGGGGCTTGCCGTAGAGACCGAGATTCTTGGTCACGGTGGACTCGTACACGCCGGGGATGCAGGAGCGGTTTCGGTCCACGAAGCTGTCGTAGTCGCCGTAGCCGTACCAGATCGCCTGCTCGTAGGAGGCGGGAAGCGGCAGAGTCAGACCGTAGCGTGCCATCTCGCCTGCAGAGGCATCGGGATCCAGGATCGCCTTGACGGTGATCTCACCGCTGCCGTAGACGGTGTACTGCATGGTCTGGGTGGATGCGCCTGCGCCGCTGAGCTTCAGCACGGCGGTCACCTCCACGCTCTTGCCGTCGGTCGACTTCTTGGCGGTCATGGACTGCACCGTACCGACGGTCACGCCGTCCCAGAAGCTCGACTTATCGTTGGAGAGCTGGGCTCTGCGGTAGGTAGGCTGCAGAGCGGAGGACAGGATGGTTTCCTCCTTATATACGTAAGAGGTCAGCGCGCCCTTGGATTTGGTGAAAACTGCCTCAAAGTCGGCACCAGATACCGTCCAGGCGGTGTCGGTCTCCTCCAGCAGGATGGAGGGCATGCTGCCCCGATCGGCGGAGGCGTGTGCAACCTCAACCGGCAGATCGAAGACCTGGCTTGCTACCACGTAGCCTGCCTTCGCCCACTTGGTGTCTGCTTTCTCCTTGGCGTAGAGCACCAGCGCAAACTCGTCGTCAGCCTCGATGACTGCGGGCATCCGGTAGGGGACGGTGATCTCTACCGTCTCACCGGGCTTGCCCGAGACGGTCAGCTTGCCACTGTCCACTACAACGCCGTTTTGGCGCAGCTCGTAGGAGAAATCGTACGCCGACAGATCGGTGAACTTGAATTCGTTGAAGACCGATACCTTTCCGGCGCCCAGCACGGTCAGGTATGATTCAAACCAGATATTCTGGTAGACGTACTTAACCTCGTAGCCCTCGGACTGGATGGTTCGGTCGTTGGAGATAATGCCGTTCTGGCAGAAGTCGCCGGAGTTGATGGCGTCGCCCCATGCGCCGCCGTACGCCCAAAATCTGCCGTTGCCTAAAAGGTCTGCACCGCCGCGGGGGATCTCGGTGGACAGGGTCTGATCCACGAAGTCCCAGATGAATGCGCCCAGCAGGTTGTCGTAGGAGCGGATGACCTCCCAGTATTCGTAGAGATTGCCTACCGAGTTGCCCATGGCGTGGGCGTACTCACACTGGATCCAGGGCATCTTGTTGGAGGCCTTGCCCATATTCTCCATGGAGGAGATGCTCCAGTACATACCGCTGCCCAGATCCACGCCGCCGCCCGTGCCGTAGGACTCAAAGTGGATCAGACGGGTGGAGTCGATCCGCTTCATCTTACGGATGATCTCGGGATATACGCGGGACTGGCTGGTTTCGTTGCCCAGAGACCAGATCAGGATGGCGGTGCGGTTCTTCTCCCGCTCCACCAGCGTCAGCACGCGGTCGGTGACCACTTCGTTGAAATATTCCGCCGTATTGGCATCGCCCACGGCGTAATGGTCTTCCACGTTAGCCTCTGCCAGCACGAAAATGCCGTACTTATCGCAGAGGTAGTACATATATTTATCGTTGGGATAGTGGGAGGTGCGCAGAGCGTTGACGTTCAGCTGCTTCATGATCTGCACGTCCTTTTCGTAGGTCTCGCGGGAGACGTACTTGCCGGTAGCGCCCTCGTTATCGTGGCGATTCACGCCCTTCAGCAGGATCTTTTTGCCGTTGAGCAGCACGTCGGAGTAGGTGGAGCTGTTGGCAGAGCTGCCGTTGGTTTTGGTAAACTCGATCTCACGGAAGCCCAGCTGCTGGGAGATGGAGCCGTAGTAGCTGCCGTCCTTGTCGTACAGGGTAATGACCAGCGTATAGAGATAGGGATCCTCGTCCGACCAGAGGCGAGGTGCCTTCACCGAACGGGACAGGGAGACGGTAGCGGCAGCACCCGACGCCAGCTCCTTTTCCAGCGACGCAGTCAGAGGATCGGCGGCAAACAGGTTCTTGCCCGCTGCATCGAACAGCTTCACGTCCAGGGAGTACTTGCCTGCCGACTGCGCCGCGGTGGTCTTGTTGAGCAGCTTTACCTGCAGATCCAGCGTAGCGTCGGTGTAGGTCTTATCCAGATCGGTGGTCACCGAGTAGTCGAAGATCTGCACGGCAGGGGTGGAATAGAGATACACATCGCGGAAAATGCCCGCAAGACGCATAAAGTCCTGATTTTCAAAGTAGCTGCCGTCGCACCAACGGATGACCATCACCGCCAGCAGGTTTTCGCTGCCGTCCTTGTGCAGGTAGGGGGTGAGATCGAACTCGGAGGCGTCGTAGCTGCCCTCGCTGTAGCCTACCTCGTAGCCGTTGACCCAAACGTAGTAGCAGCTTTCCACGCCGCCGAAATTGATGTAGACCGAGCGATTGCTGTCCAGCCATTCTGCATCTACGGTAAAGGAGGTGCGGTAGAAGCCCACGGGATTGGTGCTCGCAGGAGCCTGCGGCAGGCGGACGTTACCGTTTTTGAAGGTGTTCCAGGGATAGGTGAAGTTGGAGTAAATGGGGAAGTCAAAGCCCTGCGCCTGCCAGGAAGCAGGCAGGATCACGTCCTTGAAGCCGCCGTAGTAGGCGGTATTGTAGGTGCCTACGGTATTGGTACCCTCGTACACGGGCGCCTTGGACATATCGTAGGCAGGATCGAAGAACTTGCCGTACACACCCGCCCGCTTGGCGTCGTTTACGTTTTCATACACCGCCAGCTTCCAGGGCTTTCCCTTTCCGGTCAGCAGCTGATAGTAGTCGGAGCGTTCGTAATCGTAGTTCTTCGCGCCCTCCACCGCATCCTCGACAGACTGGTAGACCAGCGTCTCGGAGGAATGGTAATCCACCTCGTTCACCGAGTAGATCTTGGACTGCTGTACCGATTTTCCGTCGGCATTCTTGGCTTTTTTGCCGGTCCATTCGTTCATGGAAAAGAGCGTCTTGTCCGGATCTCCCGGGATGACCTCTATATTGTCGGGCACGCCGGTGGTGGTATCCCAGGGATCGGCGGTGGTCTCGGATGCCGAATCCGATCCGCAGCCTGCAAGCAGCAGGAAGGACAGCGCGAATGCGGCCAATCGTATCGTTCGTTTCATGATGTAGCCTCCAATGAGCTTTGCAAAAATGATTATTCTTCAATTACCGTCGTAGGAACCAGCTCCCAGGACGGAAAATCCACAACGGTCTTGGCCTTTCCGATGTAAGGAAGGCCGTCCCTCCATTCCACCGGCTGAATGCGGACGCTTCTGCCGCTCCAGCCGCTTCCCGATTCAATGTTGGCGTGATAGATCACCCAAAGAGAACCGTCCTTGGCGGTGGTAAAGGAGCAGTGACCCGGTCCGTAGGTCTTGCTTCCCTTGCTCAGAAGCGGGCTGTCCAGCTTCTCCCAGCCGTCGGCATTCAAAAGATCGCCGGTGTCGCAGTAAACGGCGGTGAGGAGATAGTCGTCGGTCCAGCTGCCGTTGCCGGAATAGACCACGATCACCCGATCGTCCTTCACCAGCACGGCAGGTCCCTCGTTGACGGAGGGGCCGGTGGTCACCAGCTCGTAGGGCTTGGAGGGGGTGGAGATCAGCACGCGCTCGCTGTCGATGGTGCAGGGGTCGCTCATGTGAGCGATGTACAGATTCTGCTGACCGTCGGTTGCACTGGGCCAGCCCGACCATACGGTGTACAGCTCATCCTTATATTGGAACACCGTACCGTCAATGGCCCACATATCGGTAGAGTCGGTGACCTTGCCCACCAGGCGGAAGGGCTCGGTAGGATCCTGAGAGGTTCCCTTCAGCACGTACATCCGATGGGCGGCATTTTCGGTGGTTCCCTGACACATGGCAACGTAAATATACCAAGCACCGTCAATGTAGTGCAGCTCGGGGGCCCACACGTTATGATAATTGGAGCCGCTGCTGAACACCTGCTTGCCCCGCGCCTTGACGATCTGATCCAGGTCGTCCACCTTGGCAACCTTGACGCCGCCCTCGCTCCAGCAATAGTAGTAGGAGCCGTTGTGCTCTACCACCCAAGGGTCATCACCGCCGATGTCCCGCAGATTGGACACCTCGTCGTAGCCCCAGCCCTTCTCGCATTGGATCCGTACCGCAAGATCGGAGGTGACCTTCACGGTGTTCTCCTGCACGCTGCGCTTGATAAACTCGTCGGCAGCGTATTCAAAGCCTTCCTTAAAACTAGAGAGGATTGCCACCTGTCCGTCGATGACGAACACGCCCACCTGATCGTCTTCCAGCCGTCCGTAGGCCTCCAGAGACTGGGGACGGTTGGTTCTGCCCAAGAGAATCTCCTTTGCACCCTCTGCCGCAGGCTCGGCATCGGATTTCATGGGGAAGTAATACCAGGAGACCTCCCGCAGCTTGGATGCAAACTCGTTGTACAGCTTCATGTCCGCAGAGGTAGCATCCGACGGGTAGACCAATACG
>JAFTKV010000090.1 GCA_017453085.1 Clostridia bacterium | reverse complement strand
TTCGGCGGCACCGTTCACCAGCGCACGGCGAGCGGGGGTGTCCAGCCGATCCTCGAAGAAGAGGGCGGGGGTGTCGCCGTCAGGGAGGGCGCGGAGAAGCTCGTCCGCAAGGGCTGCCTGCAAACGGGCGATCTGAGCTTTCTTCTCCTGCAGATCGGCAGCAAGCCGCTCTACCGCATCGACGACCTCCTTCTGGGGAGCGGTCAGCTTGGCGGAGATGGCGGCGGTGGCAAGATAGCGGCCGTGATAGTCGGCCAGCGCATCCATGCCGCAGAGCATATGAATCCGCACGCCACCCTTGTAGCGGGCAAAGTCCAGCAGCTTGATCTGTCCTACCTCACCGGTGTAGGCTACGTGAGGAGCACAGCAGGCGCAAACGTCGTAGCCGGGGATGGTCACGATCCGCACGTTTTGGGTCAGCTCCAGCTTGGAGCGGTAGTCCAGCGTAGAGAGTACCTCGGGGGAGGGAAACTCGGCGCGGACGGGCAGATTCTTCCAGATCGCCTCGTTGGCCAGATACTCCACCTTGCAAAGATCCTCCCGACTCAGCTCGCCGTCCAGATCAATGGTCACGTCGTCGTGTCCCAGATGGAAGCCCACGTTGGAAAGACCGTACAGCGAGTGGAACAGCCCGGATACGATGTGCTCGCCGGTGTGGTTCTGCATCTTCCGCAGCCGCTGTTTTTCTTCGATCTGTCCCACCACCGAAGCCCCGACGGGCAGGGGAGCGGACAGCAGATGCAGTATCTCGCCGTTCTTTTCCTGCACGTCCAGGACGGGGATGCCCGAGAGCAGTCCCGTGTCGGCGTACTGACCGCCCTCCTCGGGGAAGAATGCCGTGCGATCGGTCACAACGGCGTAGCCATCGCCCAACGGATCGCAGGAGCGCACCGTTGCGGTGAAGGAAAACAGATAGGGATCTTGGTAATACAGCTTCTCGGTCATGGGACACCTCGCAAAATGAATCTGCTTTTATTGTACGCTTTTTCTATCGGAATGTCAAGATTTTTCGAAAATGAAAATAAAAAATCGACACCGAAGTGTCGATTTTTTATATGTGGTTTCATTAGCCAACGTAGAAGTCCAGCTCGCAAGCCTGGAAGTTACCGGAATCGGTGTAACCCAGAACCCATACGTAGTACTGGAATTCGCCCTGCTTGTCAGCGTCGATCTCGTAACCGTTGCCGGCAAAGTTTGCCTCAACGATACCGCCGTCGTATACGTAGTCCAGCATGGTCCACTTGGTCTCGTCGAACTCAACGCCGTCGATGGAGCACTCTTCGAATACGGACAGATCGTTGGTGCCGTACAGAGTCCATTCGATGGGGTTACGGCCGGTCCAGTCCATGTTGTCGTTACCGGTGGTCAGAACGTATGCGGTGATAGTAGCCTTCTCGGTCAGACCGAAGTAGAAGTAGGCAGGGTTGGAAACGCCGCCGCCTGCTTTGCCGGGGCCGCCGCCGCGCTTGGTGCCGTCGGGATTCTCGGGATCTGCGCCATCTCTCAGGATGGTGTAGTCGCCGTTTTCATCCTGCTCGTAGAACCATTCCAGCTCGGTGTCGATGCCGTCAAACAGCTCGTTGATGGACTCGAAGGTCTGCCATGCGTTGAAGCCAACGGATGCCAGAGTAGCCTTGTCGATCTTACCGGTAGCGGTCAGAGAGGTCTTGCCTGCAATCAGCTCTTCCAGACCTGCGCCCAGAACCTTGGGAACCTCGGTCTCTTCACTAGTGTTGGGTTCTTCGGTTACGGTGGTGGGGGGAGTTGCCTGAGGAGTGGTGGATACAGCGGGCTTGTCGGTGGGTGCGGGAGCAGCAGTGGTGGTGTCGGTCTCGCCGCCGCCGCAGCCTACCAGGGAAGCAGCCAGCATAGCAGCCAGAACGAGCATGCTCATCAATTTTTTCATGGGACACATCTCCTTGTGAAAATAGTTTTTTACACTATTTAGTGCTGAAAATATTATATCATACAAAACCAATTTGGTCAATAGAATTTGTCAAAAATAGCATAGGCAATTTTATACAAATTTCACAAAGCGGAATTGGTCAAAAGGACGAATCATCAAGTTTTATATTAAAAAAGCCGTGATATTCTAAAAGTTGCTGAAATCATCGGTTACATTTTTTGCCATTCAGAGCGCACAACCCTCACAAAGAGGAAAGATGCGGATTATGTCGGCGATTCGATTCGGTAAAGAAAGAAGACGGCAATTGCCGTCTTCTTTCTTTAGTGTTGGAAATTACTTGTACAGCTCAAATTCGCAAGCCTGGAAGTTACCGTCCTTGGTGTAACCCAGAACCCATACGTAGTACTGGAATTCGCCCTGCTTGTCAGCGTCGATCGCGTAGCCGTTTTCCAGGAAGTTGCCTTCTGCGATGCCGCCGTCGTATACGTAGTCCAGCTTGGTCCACTTGGATTCGTCAAAGGGAATATCGGTGGAGGTCACGCGGGTGTCGTCGCCGCCGGAGGGATTGTTGTTCAGACCTGCGGCAGCACCTGCAGCGAATGCTTCCGCATCGTTGGTGCCGTACAGCGTCCATTCAACGGGGTTACGACCGGGATAGTCCAGGTTGTCGTTACCGGTGGTGATGACGTAAGCCTTCAGGGTAGCAGCTTCGGTCAGCGCGAAGTAGAAATATCCGCCCTCTTCTGCGCCCCACTTGGCGTCGCCGCCGCACTTGCCGTAACCTGCGTCAATAAAGTCGATCTCGGTCTTGATGCCGTCGAACAGTCTGTCCAGGTTTTCCAGGTTTTCGTTGTCGTTCCACGCATCGAAGTCAACAACGCCCAGCTGGCTGAGATCTACTTCGGCCTTGGTCAGACCCTCGATCAGCTCTTCCAGACCGTCGCCGGGAAGCTTGGGAGTCTCGGGCTCATCTTCAGCACCGGGTTCTTCGGTTACGGTTGTGGGAGGAGTAACCTTGGGAGCGGTAGTGGTAGCAGCGGGTTTGTCGGTGGGTGCGGGAGCAGCAGTGGTGGTGTCGGTCTCGCCGCCGCAGCTTGCCAGAGAAGCAGCCAGCATAGCAGCCAGAACGAGCATGCTCATCAGTTTTTTCATAATATCCATCTCCTTGTGATAATAGTGATATACACTATTAGTGTTATCATTATTATAGCACGGAAAGTTCGTTTGGTCAATAGAACTTGTATGAAATTGAACGGGTGATTTTATACAAATTTCACAAAGCGAAATTAGGCAAAAGGACGAACGGGCGAGTTTTTTACAAATAAGCCGTGATATTCTAAAATCTGCAGAAATCATCGGTTGCATTTTTGGCAAACTGCGCCCTTGTTGCCGCTCCAAGAGTATCGTGCCGCCTGTTCCCTTGGCGCAAACCGGTTGATCCCGTCTTCGACGGCGGGAGCGCAATGCGCTTCCCTACGGGGTGGGGGCGGGGCGAACACATTGCACCGACCGTTCCCTTGTCGCGAACCGCTTGGGCGTACAAAGATCCCCCTGCAGGTGCGTGACCCGAAGGGGGAGGGAAAACGATGGATTATGCCAGCGCGGCGATGATCTTGTCGGTCATCTCCGTGCAGGAGAGAGGCGTTGCGGTGGATGCGCCCAGAATGTCGCCGGTGCGATAACCTGCTACCAGAACGTCGTCCACAGCCTTTTCGATGGCGCGCGCCTCGGTCTCCAGAGAGAAGGCGTAGCGGAGCATCATTGCGGCAGACAGGATGGTAGCGATGGGGTTCGCCTTACCGGTGCCTGCAATGTCGGGAGCGGAGCCGTGGATAGGCTCGTACAGACCGCGGGTGGAGTCGCCGATGGAGGCGGAGGGGAGAAGTCCGATGGAGCCGGTGATCTGGGAAGCCTCGTCGGACAGGATGTCACCGAAGATGTTGGAGGTAACGATCACGTCGAACTGAGCAGGGTTCTTCACCAGCTGCATAGCGGCGTTGTCTACCAGCATATCCTCGCAGGTCACGTCGGGGTACTCGGCAGCCACCTTGTGGACGGTCTCTCTCCACAGGCGGGAGGATTCCAGCACGTTGGCCTTGTCGATGGAGGTCACCTTGCCGCGGCGCAGTCTTGCCGCCTTGAATGCGGCGTGAGCGATGCGCTCGATCTCGTAGGTGGAGTACTTTTCGGTGTCGTAAGCGGTCAGACCGTCCTCTGAGCGTCCCCGCTCGCCGAAGTAGATGCCGCCGATCAGCTCACGGAACATGACCAGATCGATGCCCTTTGCCGAAATGTCAGCACGGAGCGGGCTTTCGGCAGACAGGGAAGCGTAGAGCTTGGCGGGACGGATGTTGGTGTACAGACCCAGTGCGGCACGGATGCCGAGCAGTCCCTTTTCGGGACGCAGATGACCGGGGAGAGTGTCCCACTTGGGACCGCCTACCGCACCCAGCAGCACCGAGTCGGAGGCCAGACAGCCGTCGATGGTCTCCTGCGGCAGCGGAACGCCGTACTCGTCGATGGCACAGCCGCCCATCAGGTAGGGGGTGTAGTTAAAGGTGTGACCGTAGATTTCGCCGATCTTGTCCAGCACGCGGCAGGCGCTGTCCACGATCTCGGGACCGATTCCGTCACCGCGAAGCAGTGCAATGTTGTAGTTCATAGTTAATTCTCCTTTTGCAAGTATTGATTCATGCATAGTATATTTGTCCGATAGATGATCGAGAGGGGGAAAGAACCATCTCAAACGCCGAAGTTTCTTTCCCCCTCTCGAGCTCTCCCCCAAACTCCTTGGCTGTGACAGCCGAAAGGGGGAGTTTGGAGATCTAATTTTAGAATCTCAAAGCTTTTGGGAAATTATAATCAGAACGCCGCCAGCCAAGGAAGTGGGGGTCGAGGGGGCGAAAACTTCGACGTCTGAGATGGTTTCGCCCCCTCGGAAGCGAACGATTATAGTGATATAATCCCTAAGTGCTTCTTACTTCACAAGTCCCTCGGTAATGGCAGGAATGAGTCCTCCTGCTAAAATGATCTGCTGGATGAACTCCGGGAAGGGAGCCACGGGGTAGC
>JAFTKV010000089.1 GCA_017453085.1 Clostridia bacterium | reverse complement strand
CGGTGAGAGTCAACGGCTTCAAGTCGCTGGACGACGGCACTTGGAACGGCCCGCTCTTCGAGGCGGTGGGCAAGAATTACGGCTTCACGCTGGATACCCCCATCCGCAAATACTCCAAAGAGGCGCTGAAGGTGCTCTTCTACGGTGACGAGGATCATATGTACTCGGTTACCCGTGTGTTTGAAAAGCGGATGTCCCATCAGACCCTTTCCTTCGACGGTCTGATTCCTATGATCGAGCAGCGGCGTAAGCAGTGGGGAGGAAACGAATACTACGATGAATTTATGGAAGAGGTCATCTGCCCCGACTGCAGGGGCGCAAGACTCTCTCCCTCGGTTCTTGCCGTCACAATCGGGGGCAAGAATATCCACGAGTTCTGCTCTATGTCGGTGTCCGAGGCGCTGGAGTTCGTGGAAAATCTCCACTTCACCGAAACCGAATGGGTCATCGCCCGTGAGATCGTGAAGGAAGTGAAGGCAAGACTGTCCTTCCTTTGCTCGGTGGGATTGGAATATCTCACCCTGTCCCGTAAATCCGCGACTCTGTCGGGCGGCGAGGCACAGCGCATCCGTCTGGCTACCCAGATCGGCTCGGCACTGATGGGGGTCATCTATATCCTGGACGAGCCTTCCATCGGTCTGCATCAGCGGGACAACAGCAAGCTGATCAACACCCTGAAAAAGCTCCGTGACATGGGCAACACCGTCATCGTGGTGGAGCACGATGAGGAAACCATGGCAGAGTCCGACTTCATTGTGGACATCGGCCCCGGTGCGGGCATCCACGGCGGTCAGGTGGTCGCCGCAGGCACGCCCCAAGAGGTGATGGCAGACGAGCACTCCATCACCGGTGCATTCCTGTCGGGCAGAGAGCGGATCGCCATCCCTGCCGTCCGCCGTCCCGGCAATGGGCTGTACCTCGAAATCAAGGGTGCGAGAGAGCACAATCTGAAGAATATCGACGTGAAGATTCCGCTGGGAATGTTCGTTTGCGTCACCGGTGTGTCGGGCAGCGGAAAATCCTCGCTGGTGAATTCCATTCTTCTGAACACGCTGGCGAGAGATCTAAACGGTGCCTACACCGTCCCCGGTGACTGCGACGGAGTGGAGGGCGTGCGCCAGCTGGACAAGGTCATCGCCATCGACCAATCGCCCATCGGACGCACTCCCCGATCCAATCCCGCCACCTATACCGGTCTGTTCAACGATATCCGCGATCTGTTCGCCGCCACTGCCGATGCCAAGGCACGCGGCTACGGCCCCGGCCGCTTCTCCTTCAACATCAAGGGCGGCCGCTGTGAGGCCTGCGAGGGCGACGGCGTGAAGAAGATCGAGATGCACTTCCTCCCCGACGTTTACGTGACCTGCGACACCTGCAAGGGCAAGCGATACAATCGGGACACGCTGGAGGTGAAGTACAAAGGAAAATCCATCTTCGACGTGCTGGATATGACGGTTGAGGAGGGAATGTACTTCTTCGAGAGTCTGCCGAAGCTCCACAGACGGCTGAAAACCCTCTACGACGTGGGGCTGGGCTATATCAAGATCGGTCAGTCCTCCACCACTCTGTCGGGCGGCGAGGCACAGCGGGTGAAGCTGGCGGCAGAGCTGTCCAAGCGATCCACCGGCAAGACGATGTATATACTGGACGAGCCCACCACCGGTTTGCACTCTGCCGACGTGCAGAAACTGATCGAGGTGCTCTCCCGGCTGACCGATGCGGGCAACAGCGTGCTGGTCATCGAGCACAATCTGGACATGATCAAGACCGCCGATCACATCATCGACCTTGGTCCCGAGGGCGGCGACCGAGGCGGCACCATCCTTGCCACCGGCACCCCCGAGGAGCTGGCACAGTGCGAGCACTCTTTCACCGGTCAGTATCTGAAGAAGGTGCTATCGGGAGAGATCTATCAGCAAAATTCCTGACAGACGCGTCCAGCCGCTCGTTCCTTTGGTGAGGTATGTTCCGCCGCACCTGTAGGGGCCGGCGTCCTCGACGGCCCGGCCAAACGCATCCCGCCGCCCGTTGCCTTGGTGGGAATTGTTTGATCCCGTCTTCGACGGCGGGAGTTGTAGTTGCGCAAGCGCAACTACCGCCCCCGCCCTACGGGGGTGGATGGGTGTGCGAACACATCGCACCGCCCGTTGCCTCGGTGCGAACCGTGCGATCGGGTTTGTGAACGCGATGTTACATTTTTGCAACATGATGCAAAACCGTCTTGCAAAAAAACGGTCGATTCGGTATAATAAGAACAGAAAATCGCTTTTGCGAAAGGAGGAGCCGATATGGATCAGCATCAGAATCATCCCGAGCAGCAGCCAAACGATCCCTTCATCGGCTCGCTGCATTCCCTGAAGCCCAACGACATCCATCAGAAAACGCCGCCCAAGCGCTTCAGCAAGCTGGCGGGACGTCTGGTGCGTTGGGGCGCGCTTCTGCTGTGCGGTACCGTATTGGTGGCAAGCCTTTCCTCCATCGCCTCCAGCCTGGCCGATTACAAGGTCGCCGACGACTATTACGACGGTCTTGCGAACCTGTGGGACGATATGGATTTTGGCAGTGCCAATCCCTTCGGCCCCGTTCGGCTGGCCGCGAAGAGCAAGGCGGATACCGTCACCCCCGAATACGGTACGGTCATCTCTCCCGGCGATTCGGGCGGTGCCAATCAAACCACCGCAGACTCCCAGCTGATGCTCCAGATCCGTGCCAAGCTGAACGCGCTGCGTGCGCAGAACAGCGATCTCCTGGGCTGGATCACCATCCCCGATACCAAGATCGACTACCCCGTGGTGCATACCGTGGACAACGAGTATTACCTCAACCACTCCTTCGAGCGAACCTACCTGCGGGCGGGTGCGATCTTTGCCGATTATCGGAACAAAAAGAACCTATCCAAAAACGCGAACACTGTGATCTACGGGCATAATATGTCGTCGGGCTCGATGTTCAGCTGTATCTCCGACTTCTTCAGCCGTAGCTATTTTAACGAAAACCGTTACGTTTATATCTACACCGAAGAGGGCATCTACGTGTACAAGACCTTCTCCATCCGCAAGGTCAAGGTCAACAAGGACGTCAGCTATATCACCACCTATTTTGCCACCGGTGAGGACTTCGTCAACTTCTGCAACAAGCAGATGAACGCCTCCGCGGTGAAGGTGAACGACATCACCTTTGATGAAAACGATAAGATCCTGACGATGTCCACCTGTACCAACGGCCATAACGCCAACGAGCGGTACAGTCTGCAGGCAGTGTTGGTGGAAATCCGGAAATGAGTCTGTATTTATGAAGCTTTCAGTTATTATTCCCATGTACAATGAATCCGCCATCGTGGCGGACGCCATCCGCACGCTGGATCGGGCGATGGCAGAGCGGTTGCCCCGCGGCGATTACGAGCTGATCTTCGTCAGCGACGGCTCCACCGACGGCTGCGCCGAGATCGCCGGCTCGCTGGCTGCAGAGCATCCCGCTTTGATGGTGATCGACTATCAGCCCAATCAGGGCAAGGGCTGTGCGGTGCGCACCGGCTTTCTGGCAGCCGAGGGAGACTTCGTGCTCTTCACCGACTGCGACCTTGCCTACGGAACCGATATTATCTTCGATTTTCTCGCCCGTTACGAGGAGGGTGGCTGTGACGTGATCATCGGCTCCCGACCGCTGGGCGGCTACGACGGCTATCCCTTCCTGCGCAAGCTGATGTCCAAGATCTATCTGAAGGTGGTCTCGGTGGCGGCGGGCTTTCGGCACTCCGACTCCCAGGCGGGCATCAAGGGATTCTCCCGGGCGGCGACCAAGGCGGTCTTCTCCCAGTGCGAGGAAAACGGATTTGCCTTCGATCTGGAGGCTCTGATGGAAGCCGAGCGGCAGGGATATACCATTGCCGAGCTGCCCGCGGTGATCGTCAATCACCGTGAGTCCAAGGTGCGCCCCATCCACGACGCTTTGAATATGCTCAAACAAGTCAGAAAGATCAAAAAGAGACAAAAAGCCAAGCAAAAGCAATAAAATGATCCCCGCTTTCGTAGGAAAGCGGGGATTTTGTTGTGGGGGGATCAGGAGCCGGTGTAGCCCCATGTAACGGAAGGCGTTTCTACGCTTCCCCAATCAACATGCCAACCGGACGGCTTGGTTTTGGCTCGACAGTATACGTCGGTTTTATTTGTCTCGATGGCATATTCATGGATTTGCGTAACACTCATAGGAATGATGAGGCGTTTTAGACCGGACCCCATAAAAGCATTGACTCCGATTGCATTCAGTCGCTCCGGAAGCGTTATGTATTGAAGCGATTTGCATCCAATAAATGCACCGTAATCGATCATGATAAGCGTTTGCGGAAGCACAACGTTACTCAAGCCCGTACAGTACGAGAATGTATGGGATTCCAGTGTTTTGATTCCTTCGGGGATTACAATGCTTTCTATGGACAGACAGGAAGCAAAGCAAAAAGCGCCGAGAGATTCCAGTGTTTTGGGAAGATTGATCGTACTGAGGCTATGATTGTATTCAAAGCAGTGTGATCCAATCGTTGTCAGCCCTTCGTTCAGAATAACCGTTTCCAGATTGGTGCAATGACTGAAGGCGTAGTCGCCTATAGAAGTCACGGTAGAGGGAATCGTGATTTTACGCAGGGAAGAGTAGAAAAATGCATAATTCAAGATTTTGGTTACGGTATTTGGCAAGGTAACGGTCTGGGTGGAATCGTCAAAATCAAAAACGCATAGCTTGCCGTCGTTTTGCACGGCATAAGTTATACCCTGCGAATCGGTTTTGAATTCCTTGAAGTCCCAGCAGATATTCTTGACCGGGGCGCACCAGTCTGATTGCCATTCGGAGAGCTTGGCCGGGGCTTCGCAAAATACAAACATATTATACCCTTCATCAATGCCTCCCAATATGTAATTGCCGATTACCTGAACGCTTTTCGGAATAACAATTCTATAAATTGCAGTTCCCTGGAACGCTCCTTCACCGATTGTATGGAGATTTTTGGGCAAAACGATTTGCTCCAGCAGCGGACATTCGGAAAATGCATAGTCTTCGATGATACGAAGATTGTCGGGAAGCTCAATCGATCGGAGACCGCTTAGGGCAAATGCATAATCACGTATGGCAGTCAGCGAAGAAGGAAGGGAAATGGATTTCATCCGCGTGCATCCCCAAAATGCAGATCCGCTGATTTCGGTCACTCCTTCGGGAATCCGAACGCTCGGAAGCGTTGAACAACCCGCGAAGGCGGAAGAACCAATGGAGGTTACCGTGTCGGGAAGCGTGATGGATTTCAAGCTGATATTCTCAAAGAAGCAATTATCACCGATTGAGATAAGACCGTTGCTTAAATGAACCGTTTGAAGATCTTTGCATTCTGAGAACGCACCGTGTCCCAGCGATTTCACACCGGATGGAATGGTGATCGTTTTTAACACACTGTCGCTGAATGCGTAATCCGCAATTGCAATTACGTTATCGGGAAGAACTACCGTGCGGGTGGAATTATTGAAATCAATTGCTATTAAGCTATCATTATTCAGCACGGCATAGGTAACGCCTTGCGAATCGGTCATTGAATCTTTGTAATCCCAAATGATAACGTGAGAGCCAAAGGCTTTCCAGTCTGTGTCCCAAGTAGCCGGCTGCTCCGTTGCCTGACAGAAAATGATGCCGTGCTCTGCCACGTAGATTGCAGATTTACCTATTTCGGTAACGCCGGAAGGGATGATGATACTTTGTAGTTTCCGACAATCAAAAAAGGCCGTACCACTTATTTTTTTCAAATTATCATGAAGAGTGACCTTGGTGAGTTCATCGCAATACTTAAACATTGCTTCGGGAATCACGTCAATTTGCGGCGGTAACGTAAACTCCTTCAGATTGTGGCAATTCATAAATGCACCTTCTCCGATGGTTAGTACACCGTCACCTAATATGAATTCGCTGCATTGAGAATTTGCAAATGCCTTTCGACCAATTGGCATATTCACGTAAACGGTAGACTCCTTGCAGGTTCCGATTCCTACTACGATTCCATCGGATATTTGCAGACCCTTACTTTGAGTTGTAAACTTTTGGGTTACAGATTCGGTTTGTTTTCCGTCTCCGTTGAGCAGATCGTAAGAATAGCTGACCCGGATATTGTAATACTGGAGCAATTCCAGATTGTCTATTACAATGCTTTCCTGTTCATCTATTGTTCTTACAACAGAATTGTCTTTGAGCAGCTCTATTTTTTCGATCTCAATAAGATTCAGCGGATCATCATAGGAAAGCGTGAAGGAGGCAGAATACAAATCGGAGGAAAGATTGTTGATGTTAATTTGCGGAGTGGGCACTTTTTTAGTGATGAAACTGACTTCCCGCGTTTTGATCTTGTCGTCTAATTTGAATTCTGCTTTCAACTTGTATTCTGTGTCGGACAGCAGATCCGTCAGGCTTGCTTCATCGGCGTTCAGATCACAAATCTTATCTTCGCCTCGGTAGAGGGCGAATGAAAGCGCGGTCTTATTGGGGAAATCCTCATTCCATATCAGTTGATAGGTCGCTTCATAATATGAAACGTTATTTGTTTGAATCGTTACGGCAGTTGCTGTAGTGAGCGTATACTCGCTAATGTATCGTTCTGTTTTTCCTTCACCGTCAAATGCATCATAGTTTGCAAACACTACAATTCGATAAGAAGTATTATCGTTCAGGTCTGTAAACCGAAGTGCGGTAGTTCCCGATACATTGATTGGTTGACTGGTTAAAATCTCTTCGCCCAGGCACAAATATGCTTGAATATCGCTATCGGTCAAGCTCAAAATGCCGTAAGCATCGTCAACGGTAATGTTCAAAGCGATTTCAGAAAAAGAACACTCAACGGCTTCGAAGCTAACAGTGGGCTGTACTTCGGTATATACGCCGACTCTGATCGTTCTATCGCCATCCATACGAACGTCCTTGATCTCGGTGCCGTCTACGTATTTGATTGCGTCGATGGTGTATTCCACAACACCAACGGCGTTTCCGACGTTGCATCGTAGGATCAGATTCTCCATATCCGATCCGGGCTCAAACATATAGGAAGAATACTTCTCGCCGTTTAGCGTGAAGGACAAAATCTCGAATTTGTCGGGGTTATCAATATGTATAGTGATATATAAATCTTCGTTTTGATTGGCATAGTAAAGCTTGGCACCCGATTGAGGATCAAGATCAGAAGGCTTTTCCATGGTTTGACTCGACGCAGGCTTCTGATTCGGTCGGTTATCGTGCAATCCGTTTTCCTTATGCGCCAGCAGAGCAAATTGAGGGGAGAGGGTGTCGTACAGCGTGAAATGCGGGAAGGGAGAGACGGCGGCTTGCGGGGTCAAGGGCGAGTCGGAGGATACCGTCATACCCAGATAGACGGGGATTTGCTTGCCGCTTCCAAAAAGCAGGAAGAATGCCGACAGCCCCACACTCAGCAGCAGCACTGCGGCGATGGCGACGGTCAGTACTTTTTTATGAAAGAAAGGATTCTTCTTGCCTGCTTCTTCGGAAACGCCGCCAATAGCGGCTTTTCCGGAAACGCCGCCAATAGCGGTTTTTGCCTGCATTTTCGCCAGCAGCTTGATCCGCTTGGCGGCACAAAGCTCGATCAGGTCGGCGGGGATTCCGGTGAGCAGATTTAGCTTGCGATCGTGTTTACTCATGCCAATAGCCCTCCTTCTCTAGTTTCTTCTTCAGCTCTTTCCGAATGGTTGCAAGCTCCCGAAAAACGGTGCTTTCGCTGACCTTCAGCATCCCTGCAATAGATGCGATGCTGTCGGCGAAGTAGTATCTGCAAATGAAGATCATCAGCGACCGTCGGTTCAGCGTTCGCAGATAGGCGTAGAGGATATCGCCGATCTCCTTGGCGGCGTAGTCCTCCTCCAGTGAGGTGTCCGACGGGATGCACTCGTCCAGCTCCTCCAGCGAAAGGGTCAGCTCCGAGGGGATGCGCTTGGCGGCACTTTTCGAGCGATATTTGTCCACGGCGACGTTGCGGGTGATCTTGGAGAGAAAAATCTGAAACACGTTGGGTCTGGTGGGCGGTATGCGGTTCCAGGTACTCAGATAGGTGTCGTTCAGGCACTCCTCGCAGTCGAGATCGTCCTGCACGATATTGTACGCGATGGCGTGAAGATAGCGTCCGTATTTGTCGTCGGTGGCACTGATGGCGTCCTCGTTCCGATTCCAATAGAGCTCGATGATCGACTCATCGGACAAAGGGGGCGAGGCTTTCTTTTTGTTGTTTCGTTCCATGTGGTTGGCTCCTTGTTAAAATTCCTTCTATAAATAAAGCCGTAATTTGCAAGAAAAACTCGCACGATTTTCGAAAAAATTTTTTGAATCAAAAAACCGGAAAGCGGTATGCCTTCCGGTTATCCGATTCATCCACGATTCTGGCGGAGCACCTCGAATGCCAGCACGGTTGCGGCGGAGGCGGCGGACAGGGCGGCGGAAAACTCCCGTCCGTAGTCGATGCGCACCACACCGTCGCACTTTTCCAGAAGCGCACGGGAGATGCCGCGCCGCTCGCCTCCCACGATCAGGAGCAGAGGGAGCGTCAGATCGCTCTCCCACATGGGAGAGGAATGATCCAGATCGGATGCCAGCACCCGATAGCCTTGACGGTGGAACAGGTCGGCGGCGTCGGTGCCCTCGGCAATGTACAGCGGGATCTGCTCGGATGCGCCTGCAGAGGCGCGGCAGACCACTCCCGCCGCACTCATCCAGTTGCGGGGGGAGAGCAGGATGCCGTCCACCCCTGCCGCGTACAGGGAGCGGAGGGCGTAGCCGAAATTGTAGGGGTCCTCGATCCCCTCGATGAGCACGAAAAATCCCCGATTGGGAATGGCGTCCGCCGAAAGAGCGGGGATCGTCCGCTCGCTGCAGACGGTAAGGATGCCGCCGTGGCTGGTGCCGGTCGCCAGAGCGTCGATGTCTGCAGGATCGGCGGGGATCACTTCAAAATGGTGCTGATAGCTCATGGCGCGGACGTAGGAGAGATGTCCCGCCAGATTCCGCTCCCGACTCCGGTCGTAGAGCACCCGCAGGATGCGTCGACGGGATACGCCGCTCTCCATGCCGCGGATGACTGCACGGAAGGAGATCATCCCTTCCATCAGCGTGCTGTCTTCATAGCGCAGTTCTTCTTTTTTCATACCGTTTCCTTATCGGAGGAGTCCCGATGATCCTCCCGATTCAGCCGTCTCTGGAGATAGCCCTCCCGAATGCTGGCGGTGGTGATGACCACCTGATCGGCGCCGGTGTAGTCCATGATGCCCAGCAGGGCTGCCAGACCGGCAGGGAAGGTGTGGATTCTGCTGGAGACCTCCTTCACCAGCAGCTGCTTGATCTCCTTGTCCATGGAGGTGATCTGATCCATCAGCGTTTCCATATCCTTCAGGGAGATCGTGTAGGGCAGAACGCTCTCGCCGCCCCGCTGGAGGGCGTGGAGCCGTGCCAGCGTGCGACCGGTGCCGCCGTTGATATAGAGCACCGAGCCGAACTCGTGTGCCCAGGGGTGACCTGCCAGCTTGGCGGCCACATAGCTGCGGATCTTGTT
>JAFTKV010000088.1 GCA_017453085.1 Clostridia bacterium | reverse complement strand
CTTCCTTCGTTGCCGCAGAGATCGCCGACGCTTACGTACAACGTTTGCAAAGGTTTTTGGTACCTCCCCGCGATCTTCTGGAGGAAATGTGTGCAGAAATGAACCGCGCCGTGTGCCGCGAATCTGCCAAGTTGGAGTTTGGCAGAATGGGCAGCACCGTGGCGGCATTGCTGTTTTTCGGCGATCAGCCCTACGTCTGCAATCTGGGCGACAGTCGGATCTACCGTCTGCGGGACAACGAGCTTCTGCAGCTTTCCCAGGATCATCTGGAGATGGTGCCTCCCGGTGTCAATCGGAAGGCGAGGCTGATGCAGCATCTGGGCATTTTCGAGGATGAAATGCAGCTGGAGCCCTATATTGCCAAGGGAACGGCGGAGGCAGGCGACATTTTCCTTCTGTGCAGCGACGGTCTTACCGACATGCTGACGCCGGTAGAGATCTGCACGATCCTGAAAGAGAACCGCAGCGTAAAGCGAGCCACCGACAAGTTGATCAAGTTGGCGCTGGAGCATGGCGGAAGAGATAATATTACCGTAATTCTTTGTAAGATTAAATAAGTGAGGACAGTATGATGAAAGAGATTTGGCCCGGATGGGAAACGGTAGAAGCCATCGGAGCGGGGGGATTCAGCAAGGTCTATAAGATCCGCAAGGTAGACGCCTCGGGCGAGTATTATTCCGCATTGAAAACGATCACGATCCCGCAATCCGGCAGTGAATACGACGCATACGTCATGGACGGCTACGACGACGCTTCGATCACCGAGATCTTTACCAGCCAGGTCAAGCGGCTGGTGGAGGAGTTCCGCCTGATGGCGCAGTTCAAGGGCAACAGCAACATCGTCAGCTACGAGGATCATATGATCGTGCCTCACGAGGACGGCAAGGGCTGGGACATCCTGATCCGAATGGAGCTTCTGGATCCGCTGCCCAAATTCTGCACCCGTCAAGCGATGAGCGAGCAGGAGATCGTGAAGCTGGGCATCGACATTTGCCGTGCGCTGGAGCTTTGTCAGAAGAAGGGGATCATCCATCGGGATATCAAGCCCCAGAATATCTTCGTCAACGAGTTCGGCGCCTACAAGCTGGGCGACTTTGGCATTGCAAAATCCATGGATCATACTACCCACGCCACGAAGACGGGCACGTACAGCTATATGGCTCCCGAGGTCTATCGGGGCGAAGCGTATGGCGCAACCATCGACCTGTATTCGCTGGGGCTCGTGCTCTACTGGCTGCTCAACGAGCGGAGATTGCCCTTTTTGCCCCTTCCTCCCGCCGTTCCCACCGCCAATCAGATCAACGAATCCCAGGCGCGCCGCTTTGCGGGGGAGGTGATCCCTGCGCCGAAATACGGCAGTAACGCATTGAAAGCGATCATTCGAAAGGCCTGTGCCTATCGGGCAGAGGAGCGATATACCTCTCCCACGCAGATGCGACAGGATCTGGAGAGAGCGACCCGTTGGATCGCGCCGGGTTCTATGCCCATGCCTGCGCCGCAAGCGGATCACACCGTTTCGCTGTTTGACGCCGCCGGTGGAAATACCGGCAGCAGATCCCGAACGGTAGCTCCGCAGAATCCATACTATCGGGCAAACGCTCCCGTGAGGCAGACTGACTATGCACGCCCCGTCCCTCCTGTATCGCCCGTATTTGACGGCAACGAGCGCACGCAAAGCGGCGTGACGGTTGGCACGCAGTCCGATCGGACCGAAGTGATCCCGTCAAACGGAAGACCGACCGATTCCACCGTGGGACTGTTTGACAAGCGGGCGCAAAAGCCGGTCGAGCAGATTCCCGCTTCCGCCCCTGCAATGCACGCCCCGATGGCGACGGCTGCCGCGACGGTGAAGACGGAGGAAGTAACCGCTCGACCTGCTCCGATCAAAAAGAAAGGATCGGGCGGAGTGATCTCCGTGCTGTGTATTCTGGCAGTGCTGGCCGCATTGCTGTCGGTCACGATCTGGCGCATCAACGATCTGTACACGCAGTATCAACTGGAGAAAAATTACGTGCTGAGCTACGAGCTCAATGAAGAAGGCACCTATACCGTGGTGGGAATCGGCACGTTTGGAGGCACCGAGCTGGAGATCCCTTCCAGCTATCAGGGCGTGGCGGTCACCGCAATCGGCTATCAGGCGTTCTATCAGTACACGAATCTGGAAAGCGTCGTGATCCCCGACTCGGTAACGGTCATCGGCGAATCCGCGTTCGAAGGCTGCACGAATCTTACTCGCGTCAAGCTTCCCGATAATTATTTGATGATCGATTACGCAGCGTTCTACGATTGTTCTTCTTTGCAGAAGATCGTGATTCCGTACAATGCGTACTGGATCGGTCGATATGCCTTTGGAGGCTGTACGTCGCTGAAATCGGTGACGTTTGAGTATAAGGATAATTGGTACCTCAAAGACGAGAATGGCGAGATCTACTATGCCGACATCCTAGGCGATCCGCAACAGGCGGCCGGATATCTTGTAGAAGATGCAGTTTCTTGTTATTGGTATTATTCTACGGACGGACAATAAAGCAAACATAAAGGAAAACAAACATGACAAAAGAATTATGGCCCGGCTGGGAAACGGTCGAAGCGATCGGAACCGGCGGATTCAGCAAGGTTTATAAGATCCGCAAAAAGGATTCCGGAGATGGCAGGGAGTATTCCTCTGCGTTGAAAATTATCACAATTCCCCAGTCGCCGGACGAATTCGATACCTACCTGGACGAAGGGTACGACGAGACAACCATCTCGGGTATTTTTGAGGGACAGGTTCAGCGGATCGTGGAAGAATTCCACCTGATGTCCCAGTTCAGGGGAAACAGCAACATCGTCAGCTACGAGGATCACAGAATCGTGCCGCATGAGAACGGTCGCGGATGGGATATTTATATTCGCATGGAACTGCTCACGCCGCTGACGAAGTTCTCCGGTCAGAATCCAATGACCGAAGAAGAAACGATCAAGCTGGGCATCGGCATCTGCCGTGCGCTGGAGCTTTGCCAAAAGCAGAATATCATCCATCGGGACATCAAGCCCCAGAACATCTTTGTAAATAAGTTCGGTGACTATAAGCTGGGCGATTTCGGCATTGCCAAGTCCATGGATCACACTACTCACGCCACGAAAACGGGCACGTACAGCTATATGGCTCCCGAGGTCTATCGGGGCGAAGCGTACGGAGCGACCATCGACCTGTATTCGTTGGGTCTGGTGCTCTACTGGCTGCTGAACGAGAGACGGATGCCCTTCCTGCCCTTGCCGCCTGCCGCACCCACGGCAGCGCAGCTGAACGAGGCGCAGGCAAGACGCCTGTCCGGAGAGGCCATCCCCGCGCCCAAAAACGGCAGCGACGATTTGAAGGCGATCGTGCAAAAGGCCTGCGCATTCCGTGCGGCCGACCGCTACGCCACCCCCGCCGCTATGCGGAGAGATCTGGAAAAGGCGCTGTTTGCCATCGAGGTGGCGAAGACGACCGTCGGTGCGGCAACCTTCGCGGCTGCGATGGAGAATACCGTGCTGTCGGATGGAGATGACGAAAAAACGGTGGGAGTTACTGCGGCGGTGGAGCATACGGTGGGCATTTTCGGCGATGCGGAAGAACCGATCCGACCGACGACGCCAGAAAAAGCGGTTGAAGCTCCCGATCCCGTACCGATGGAGCCCGTCACCGCTGCACCCCAAGAGGCTCCGACTAAATCCGGTGCTAAAAAGTGGCTTGCCGCGCTGTGCGGCGTGCTGCTTTTGCTGGTGATCGTGATCCTATTGCTCCTTCTGCGGGAGTGTGGAAACGGCAAGGCTTCGATCTCCGAGACCACCACGGATGGAGCGGGCGATGCAGAGGTGCCGATCATCACGACGACCTCTCCCGTGCAAACCACCGCACCGACCACGACTCCCTCCACTACCATCGAAGCACCGCCGCAAACGGCTCCGACGACCTCAGCACACGGGGATTGGTCCGAGTGGAGCACCGAGCTGCCCGAGGAGCTTCTCGATCGGCTGATCGAAAGCAGTACCCAGTATCGCTACAGAACAGCGAAGGTAGTCGAATCCAACGAAGCAAGCTATCCCGGCGGCATTCTGGTGAATCAGACGCTGATCGGAACCCAGTACGGCAGCTGGAGCAGCTGGTCTGCCACCGCCGTTTCAGCAACCGACCGTCTCGACGTGGAGACCAAGCGGCAGTATCGCTCCCGGGAGATCATTACGACGATAGAATGGGGTGAGTGGAGCGATTGGAGCGAATGGAGCACACAAAAACCGACCGCAGGGGAAGGCGAGCAGATAGAGACCAGTGAGCGCACGAAATACGTGTACTCCTTGATGCAATATCGTTGTGAGACCTGTCAAACTGCGTTTACTGCAATCAATTCGTTGTTTTACGTCCATATAAAACAACACGGCGCAGAGCAAGCTACACAGACGCTGGTCAGGGACTATATTATGGGCTCAAGTGCTTATACTGTTGAAGAGTTGATCAGCTTGGTCGATGCGGACGAGAATTTGGAGCTCAGCTACAGGTATACCACCGCCTCCACCTTAGAGGAGTTGGAATTCGGTGAACCTGCCGACGATACTGATTCTGCGTTGTATCCTGTTGAATATATGGGAGAAATTTGGGGTTCTCAAACGGGTACGACCAATTCCGTCATGACGGAGTATTCCTATAGAATTCGTTATTTGAATGAAGTCTGTTCCTACACCGCTTGGTCTGCCTACTCAGACACGAAGATCACGGCGGACAGCAACACCCAGGTGGAAGAGCGAACCGTGTACCGCTCCAGACCGATTACCGAAAAGTACCTGTACCAATATAAGGTGTGGGAGCAATGGAGCGATTGGAGCTTTGAAAAGCCCGAGGCATCCGAGAACACCGAATCGGAGCAGCGCACGGTATATAGGTACGCCGATCTGGTCAACTGATCCGGCATCGGAAAAGCATTCGATCCGAACAACATTACATTCAAAAGGAAATAAACAGTATGAAAGAATTATGGCCAGGCTGGGAAACAGTCGAAGCGATCGGCTCCGGCGGATTTGCGCAGGTTTATAAGATCCGCAAAAAAGATACCGGAGACGGACGGGATTATTATTCAGCATTAAAGATCATCTCGATCCCCCAATCTCCAAGCGAATATGCGGCGTATCTGGGAGAAGGATACGACGATGCGACGATCACCGCTATTTTCACCAATCAGGTGAAGCGGATCGAGGACGAGTTCCACCTGATGTCTCAATTCAAGGGCAACAGCAACGTGGTCAGCTATGAGGATCACATGATCGTGCCCCACGAGGACGGCAAGGGTTGGGATATCCTCATCCGTATGGAGCTGCTGACCTCGCTGACCGCCTATTGCGGCAGCCATGCGATGACCGAGGAGGATACCGTCAATTTGGGTATTGGCATTTGTCATGCGCTGGAGCTTTGCGAGAAAAAGAATATCATCCATCGGGATATAAAACCGCAGAATATTTTCGTTAACGAGTTTGGCGACTATAAGCTGGGCGACTTTGGCATTGCCAAGTCTATGGATCATACCACGCAAGCCACCAAAACGGGCACCTATACTTACATGGCTCCCGAGGTTTACCGCGGGGAGTCCTACGGTGCGACCGTGGATATTTACTCGCTGGGTCTGGTGCTCTACTGGCTGCTCAACGAGCGGAGAATGCCCTTTTTGCCTCTTCCTCCGACGGCTCCCACCGCAACGCAGATCGAGGAGTCCAGAAGCAAGCGGCTTGCGGGAGCAGCTCTGCCGCCACCTAAAAACGGCAGCGATGCGCTGAAGTCCATCGTGCTGAAGGCTTGCGCATTTCGTTCCGCTGACCGCTACGCAGATCCTACGGCCATGCGGCGGGATCTGGAGCGGGCGAAGGCTATGCTGGTGGGCGGCGTCCTGTTCGGCGCAACCGAGACAACGGTCGGCATTTATGCAGATCGCACCGTCAGCATCGCCGGAGCAGCAGGCGCAGATCGTACCGTTGGTATTTTCGGAGACGGTACTGCTCCCACCCGTCGGGAAGAAGCCGATCCCGGCGTACCTGTGGCTGCAGCATCCGACGGATCGGGAGAGGGAACGGTTTACATTACGCCGCCTCCCGCTACAGAGGACGGCGGATCCGGAAAGGGTAAATTATACGCGATCATCGCTGCGATTGCCGTGATCGTCATCGTGGTGATCATTCTGCTCCTTCGCGGCTGCGGCGGCGAGGGGGACGGCGTGAGTACCACCACTACTTGGGGCGACGATGACGAGCCGGTGATCACCACTGACGACGAGGCACCCATTACCACCGCGCCGATCACCACTGCACCGGTCACCGACGCGCCCGAGCCGTCCACTCACGAGCACGTCCTCCCCTCTGAGGGCTGGCAGTCGGACGGCGCATCTCACTGGTACGTGTGTGCGTGCGGCGAAATCGCTGAAAAAGCAGATCACGCCTACGGTGAGTGGGAAGTGACCAAGGAAGCCACGGAGTCTGCAAACGGAGAAAAGACGCGCACCTGCTCGGTCTGCTCCTTTACCGAGACCGATACGATTCCGATGAAGGCGCATGAGCACTCCTATGCAACCGAGTGGTCGGACAACGAAACCTCTCACTGGCACGCATGCGCGTGTGGGGAGAAGGAAGATCTTGCGGCGCACTCCTTTGGAGAGTGGAAGATCACCAAGGCGGCGACCGAAACCACAACCGGTACCCGCGAGCGCAGATGTGTGGTCTGCGACCATCTGGAAAAGGGAACGGTTCCCGTATTGTCTCACGTGCATTCTTTCACGGGCAGCTTCGTGAAGAACGAGACCTCGCACTGGCACGAATGTGCGTGCGGTGAAAAGGCGGACGTTTCCTCGCACACCTTCGGCAG
>JAFTKV010000087.1 GCA_017453085.1 Clostridia bacterium | reverse complement strand
TTCTCCTGGCAGTCCCACAGCTTACCGGGGAGTCCTGCGCCCTCCAGCGCGCCTTTACGGCGGGTGAGCTCTCTTGCCTTACGGGCGGCTTCACGGGCTCTGGAGGCCGCCTGCGCCTTTTCCAAGATGGCTTTGCACACGGCGGGATTCTCTTCCATGAACTCGGTGAGCTTTTCGGTAAGCATCTGATCCACGAAAGTACGGATTTCGGAGTTGCCCAGCTTAGTCTTGGTCTGACCCTCGAACTGTGCTTCTCTCAGCTTCACCGATACCACGGCACAGATGCCCTCACGGACGTCCTCGCCCGAGAGCTTATCGTCGCCCTTGAGGATGCCCAGCTTCTGACCGTAATTGTTCAGCACCTTAGACAGCGCCGACTTAAAGCCTGTCTCGTGCATACCGCCTTCCATGGTATGGATGTTGTTGGCGAAGGTCATCAGCGTTTCGTTATAAGTATCGTTATACTGGATAGCGATTTCAGCGGTGGTATCCCCCTTCTTGCCTTTTACGTAAATGACCTGAGGATGCACCAGCTCGCAGTGCTTGATGGCGTTGAGATGCTCTACGAAGGAGACGATACCGCCCTCATAGTGGAGGATATTCTCCACGATTTCTTCCTCGCGCTCGTCTCTGAAGACGATCCGCACGCCTGCGTTCAGGAATGCTTGCTCACGAAGGCGATTCAGCAGAGTGGTATAGTCGAAGTAAGTCTCTTCGAAAATCTCTTTATCGGGCATAAAACGGACGTACAAGCCGTGATCCTCGGTCTTGCCAAGGGAATGGAAGGGCTCGGTGACTTTGCCTCTCTGGAAGGTTTCCGAGAACTTCTCGCCGTCTCTGGCGTCCTCGTAGGTGAGCCATTCGGACAGAGCGTTTACTACCGATGCGCCTACACCGTGGAGACCGCCGGAAATGGCGTAGCCGTCGCCGCCGAATTTACCGCCTGCGTGGAGGACGGTAAAGACTACCTCAGGGGTAGGAATGCCCATCTTCTGATGCATTGCAGTAGGAATACCCCGTCCGTTATCTCTGACCGAGCAGCTGCCGTCCTTGTGCAGCGTCACGATAATCTCGCTACACTCGCCTGCCAGCGCCTCGTCGATAGAGTTATCTACGATCTCGTAAACCAGATGGTGCAGACCGCGGATCGAGGTGGATCCGATGTACATACCCGGTCTCTTCCGAACAGCTTCCAGTCCTTCCAATACCTGTATCTGATTTTCATCATACGTCGTTTTCTTGTTTTCCATGTTATCTCCTGTCTTGGAACCCTTTTTGAAAAAAGGGTTCCAAACCTCCCAAAAACTTCTTTTAAGCAAAATTGCAAAGCAATTTTGCGGGGAATTGTTTTTGGGGATTTGATTCTATTTCGTGTCTGCCCGACAAGAATTTGTCGGGCTTATCTAAAGTTTTTGAAGTCCAGAAACTTTTTTCAAAAAGTTTCTGGCAGGGGTTAGGGGACAGCGTCCCCTAACAATACCGTCCGCTCTCACAACGGATAATATTGCAGTTTCCTTGCAAAGATGCCGACAGATCCTCGCAAGCGGTCATGATCACCTGCTTGCCCCGGATTCCCGACAAAACGTAGGCTTTTCGGGTGGCGTCCAGCTCGGACAGAATATCGTCCAAGAGGAACACAGGATATTCGCCGGTTTCTTTTTTGGAAAGCTCACCCTCCGCAAGCTTCATTGCCAGCGCCAGCGATCGCTGTTGCCCTTGAGAGGCAAAGCTGCGGGCTTCCTTATCGTTGATGGTAAGCGTCAGATCATCCTTGTGAATGCCGTAAAGCGTCGTACCTGCACGGATCTCTCGCTCCAGATTTGCCGTCAGAAGAGCCTGAAACTCCGCTTCCTCCTTACGACCGCCGTAGGTGACCGAAGGGATTTCCCTGCCGCCCGTCATATCCGAAAAGACCGATTTAACGATCTCGTTAAGCGTTTGAATATACGATTCACGCTGTGCAGAAAGATATGCTGCCTCTCTGGCAAGCTGGAGCGACCAGACCTCTGCAAGAGGCTCTATTCCGCTGACCTCTCCCTTTTGTGCCGATAGTAGCAGCTTATTTCGCTGCATCAACGCACGGTTGTAGGTCTGCAATGACGAAACGTAGCCTGCAGACAGCTGCGAGAGTGCGGAATCCATAAAGCTTCTGCGAAGCGCGGGTCCTTCCTTCACGATGGATAAATGCTCGGGCGTGAACAGCACCGCACGGAAATTTCCGATGAATTCGCTCATTTTTTTTAGGGTCACGCCGTTTTTCTGACAGCCCTTGCGTCCGCCCTTATAGCGGATAGCCAGCTGATTTTCCCTTTGACTATCCTGATAGCAAAGTCCAACCTCGGCAAAAGCTTCTCCAAATTGGATAAATTCCTTTTCGTGAATCGTCCGATGGGAGCGTCCCTGCGCACAGAGATACATTCCCTCCAGCGCGTTGGTCTTTCCTTGGGCATTGGGACCCAGGATCAGATTCGTTTCGGGAGAAAAATCGATCTTTTGCTCGGCAATGTTGCGAAAATTGCGATAATAAACCGACCTGCAGATCATTCCTTCATCTTTACGGGGCTGACCATGTAGAGGAACTCTTCATCGGAAGGCTCCTTATCCTCTTCCTTAACGGGATAGATGATAATGCTCTTCAGAGGGCCGTCCAGAGTAATTCTGACCTTCTGACCATCGGCTGCCTTCAGCGCATCCAGCAGATAACGGCAGTTGAAGCCGATCACAATATTATCGCCTGTTTTTTCGATACCGATCTCGTCGTATACACTGCCGGTAACCGAAACGGAGGAAATTTTCAGCGTATCGTTCTCAAATGCGCAGCGAACGTAGGATTTTGCCTGTCCCAGCGCCTTATCCTCGGTCACCAGAGACGCATGCTCCAGGGAGGAGATCATACCCATACGGTCCACTATAACGTTGATGGGGCTTTCTTTCGGAATGATTCGCTGATATGCGATATACTCGCCGTCGATCAGACGGGAGAAGAAGAGCTTTCCGTCCATCTGGAAGATGACGTGCTTTCTGCCCAGGTGGATATTGATCAGATCGTCGTCCGAGATCAGACGGAGCAGCTGGTTCAGGGTCTTGCCGGGAACCACGAAGGAAGCGTTCAGAGGCTCGCTCTTGTTGTCGGTATTCTCCAGCGTACAGATCTTTTCTCTGATGGCCAGACGGTTTCCGTCGCAGGAGACCACCTTCAGCGACTCATTGGTGATGGTAAAGTACGCACCGCAGAGAATGGGACGCTGATCAGTCACGGCGATGGCAAAGAAGATCTGACCGATCATCTTTTTCAGAATGTCGCCGGTAA
>JAFTKV010000015.1 GCA_017453085.1 Clostridia bacterium | reverse complement strand
CTTCTTCCGACAATGCTCGGCACGCCCCAAGCTGATGCCCATCCTCTTCGCCGCCGTCTGGACATTCTCGGAATGGCTCCAGACCCTCACCTGGGCGGGCGTACCGTGGGCAAGGCTGGCGCTGTCCCAGACCGACAGCCTTGCGATGATCCAGTCCGCCAACCTGTTCGGCTCGCTCTTCGTGGGATTTCTGATCGCGCTGGTGAACGGCATTCTGGGCTACGGTGTCTATCGTCTTCTGGACTTTGGAAAGGGTCTGCAAGTCACCGCCGTCAGCCGTGAATGGAAGCGGCTGATCCCCTCCGCTCTGCTTTCCCTTGCCATCGTGGCCGCCAATCTGGGCTACGGCACCCTTTCCATCGTGATCGATCGGGCGGGCGAGGAGGAAAACACCCTGTCGGTAGGTCTGATCCAGGGCAATATCGCCTCGGGAGAAAAGTGGGATGCGGACGCCGAGGATCCGCTGGAGCTCCATCTTCGCCTGTCCGAGCAGGCGGTGGATCAGGGGGCTACCGATCTGATCCTGTGGGCGGAAACGGTGATTAACTATCCCGTCAAGCAGTCTCCCTACGCACTGGAGCGGATCTCCGCCTTTGCCAAGGAGCATGACGTTCACCTGTTCGTGGGCACCTTCGAACGGGGCAAGGACTACAACTACAACGCCATCCTCTGCTTCTTCCCCGACGGAAGCGTAGAGGAGATCCCCTATGGCAAGCAGCATCTGGTGCCCTTCGGCGAGTATCTGCCCATAGCCGACTTCATCCGCGCGGTCCTGCCCCAGCTGGCAGGCCTGAACCTGTATAAATTCCCCATCACCCCCGGTGAGGGAACTCAGATCCTCTCCACCGAGCACGGCAAGATCGGACGGCTGGTCTGCTTTGACTCCATCTACGAGCCGCTGGCCAGACAGTCTACCGCCGACGGCGCCGAGATCCTGCTGCTGTCCACCAACGACTCCTGGTATCTGGACTCCCCTGCGGTTTACCAGCACAACGCTCACGCCCAGCTGCGAGCCGTGGAGAACGGCCGTGCGATCCTGCGCTCTGCCAACACGGGCATCTCTTCCCTGATCACCCGTCACGGACAGGTCACGGATGCGCTGGAGCCTCTGGTAGAGGGCGTGGTAGTGGGGAACGCCACCACCGCAACGCACCGCACGCTCTACACCTACGTGGGCGATCTGTGGGTAGCACTCTGCTTTGCCTTCCTGCTGTTTGAGGCAGGCACGCGGATCGGCGGATGGATCGGCAAGAAACGCCAATCCGGCAATTCATCGGCTAACTGAAAAAGCACAAACCTCCCACGGACACTTTTTGATGACCGTGGGAGATTTGATTTTTATTTGATATACAGCTCCAGCTCGGAAAAGCGGAACTCTCCGTCTGAGGTATAGCCTGCTACCCAGGCGTAATAAAGATAGTCTCTTTGCTTATGGACATCCATGGAAATGGCGTAGGATAACAGATCTTCGTCCTTAAGTCCGCCGTCGTACACGTAATCCAGAACCTCCCACACCACCGTTTCGGGATCCTCTGCCGTCAGCGCGGCAGGATCGTTGGAAGCGTAAAGCGTCCACTCTATCGGATTGGTTCCCGGGTGTTGGGACACGTCACTTCCGGTGACCATCTCGTAGGCTGTGACCTTGACCTTCTCGGTGGCGGCAAAGATGACCCAAACCTGCCCTCTCGACTGAGCAGAATCGCCGGGAATCAAGCAATGCCACTGAGCCTCGGTACCGTCAAAGAGATTGGCAGCCCCCGCCGCTGTCTCCGGAGTGGCACCGATGACGCGGAGACTGTTCATATCGATCTTTCCCGAGGCAACCAGACCGGTCTTGCCCGCCAGCAGCTGATCCCGCTTGTCTCCGGTCACACCGGGAAGAAGCGGACCGCAGCCGCCATGCCCCGAATATACAGTTGTGGATTGAACGGTTGGGATGGTCGTAGCGGGCTTGGTAACCGATTCGGAAGGTGCGGCAGTCGTTACCTCCACCATGCTCGTATCGCAAGCGGTCAGCAGTACGCCCATCAGCAACAGGGCGATCCATTTGTGTGCTTTCATCTGAATACAGTCTCCTTTCATATTTTTATATTTCAATTTTAATATATCATATTCTTTCAGATTTGTCAAGTGCTTTTTCAACTTTTCTCAGAATCAATTCTAAAACCACCCTCTTCTCCGCCAATGCGGAAAAGAGGGTGGTTTGTGCGTTTTAGTAGCCGATGTAAAACTCAAGCTCTCCAAGCTGGAACTGATTTCCGTCGGTACGAACGATCTCAAGGCAATAATATTGGTAGTATCCGCGGTTTTCCTTATCAATGAGATAACAGCCCTCGGCAAAATTTTCGTTGCTCATGCCGCCGTCCCAGACGTAGTCGATGATAAACCATTGGGCATCCATCGCGGTGGAAGCATTGCCGGCTCGTTCGTCGTTGGTGGCAAAGATCGTCCAGCGGACGGGGGTTCGATTGCCGAACTCCTTGTTGTCATTGGCGTTGGTCAACACGTAAGCGGCAACCGTTTGGGGTGTCTCAAAGCAGAACACAAAATCAGTGTAATCGGCGATCACACCTGCGCATTTGCCGGGACCGCCGCCCTTTCCAAGCTCGGGGAAAGCGTTCTCCTTCAGACTGCCGTCCTCGTTGTAGTACCACTGCTCCTCGGTTTTGATGCCGTCGATCATTCTCTCGATCGATTCGTCTTCTCCAAATTCCGAAAAACCAATGGAATAAAGATGAACCGGCTGATTGGAATAATCCAATCGGATGAAATTATTCAGGATGGTCTGCATCTTTTCCCCTTGATAGGGTGTTTCGGGAACAGGATCGTTCTCTGCTTTGGGAAGATTGATACTGTTTTCCTGCAGCGTGATCTCGGTTCGCATTTCAGAGGTCACCGAATCGGATTTCCACGAATAGACGAAAACGTACTTCTCATTTTGCTGATAGTAGGTCAGAGAATACTCCTTCGGCGGAGCCTCCCAGTCGTTTTCCGAAAAGACCTGTTTCAGCACCGACCGCTTCATGCGATAGGACCGGGTTTCAGGATCGTAGGCCTCGTAATTGCGGTCATTCCAGGGACGTTTGTCTGCCATCGGCGACACGTCGTACAAAAAGGTTTCCAATCCGTCGGCAAAGAAGGTGTCCTTTAAGGAGGCGAATACCCAATCCTTTGGATATAGGGCGTAATAGGTGGATTGTTCCAGATCGGCGTAGTTGATCTCTTCTACTGCGTCCAGCGCACCGTCCTTTTCGTACACGCGGGTTTTGATCCGACTGTCGTCCTTCTCCATGGAGTAATGATGGACGTAATCGTAATTGGGATAGTTCTGTAGCAGCTTGCTTTCCACGGTAAAATCCGCCGTATTCATCAGCAGCTTGAACAGCTCGCCGGGAGAAAGGAGCGTTCTGACCGGCTCTTGCTCCACAGGAGCGGGCTCGGTCGTCACGGTGGTAGTCGTCTCGGCATTTCCACCGTTGCAGGAGGCCAGCGCCGCCGCTGACAGCACGCCTGCCAGCAGAGCGGCAACTAATTTACACATCCGATTCATCGTTCATTCTCCTTTGTTTGTTGGAATGATTATATCATATTCGGAGGTTTCTGTCAAGTCGTCCCTTATCCTGCAATATACAGCGACAATTCGCCCAGCTGGAATTGGGTTCCGGGAACGTACTCGATCGCCAGACAATAGTAGCGATAGGCACCCGGATCGTCCACCGTAAAGCCGTAGGAGACAAAGTTCTGATTCTCCATGCAGCCGCTGACGGGAGAATCCAGCAATACCCAGCTGCCGTAATCCAAACCGTAGTCGTCAAACAGCATGGGCTCGTTGGTCGCATAGAGCGCAAAGGAGTAGGGATTGCGGCTGAATTTTGCGCTATCGTTGGCGGTGGTCAGCACGTAGGCCTCTACCGTCTCCTTTTCATAGGTGGAAAAGAAGAAATAGGCTCGTCCGTCGCTCACCATGCCCGAGCACTTGCCGGGGCCGCCGCCCTCCATTAGATCGGGCATTGCACCCTCCTTCAGGCTGCCGTCCGGATTGTAGTACCACTCGTCGAAGGTATCAATGCCGTCAAAGAGGCGATGCATATCCTCGTCGTAGTTCCAGGGAGTAAATCCAACCGAATACTGATTCAAAAAATCGATCTTGCCAAGGTCGGTCAGACTGTTTCTGCCCGAAACAAGCCCGTTCAGCTCGTTGCCGGTATAAACCTCATAGTCGGAATCCGATTCCGTACCGCCGCCCGTTTGGTCACCGTCGGCATAGAGTCGGATCTCGGACAGCTGGAACTGCTGCTCTGCAGAGTATCCCAGCATCAGAGCATAATACTGATATTCGCCTTGATTCTCGGGGTCGATGGCATAGCCGTTTTCGAAATAGTTGTCGGCGACCATACCGCCATCCCAAACGTAGTCCAGCACCGTCCAGTGCTCCAGATTGATGCCGTTATTGGTAAACGCAGAAGGATCGTTGGTGCCCAGCAGCTGCCATTCTACGGGATTGCGCAGGGGGAATCTTGCCGTATCATTGCCGGTCACGAAAACGTAGGCCGACAGACGGGCAGGCTCGTGCAGCGCGAAGTAGATGATGGTCTCCGCAGCGGTGCGATTTCCGCCGCCCTTAGACAGCACGCCGTCAAAGAGGTGCTCTGCGCCCTCGCCGTCCCATTCGGACAGACCCTGCACGTAAACCGAGGAGGAATCCACGGACACCTTTTCCTTCCCCTGCAGCAGCTCGGAGAGATACTGCAAAATGTAGGGGTCCTCCTTGACCTCTTCGCCGCCGATGTTGCCCCCCTGATCGGGGTTCTCGGGCTTTACGGGGTTCACTCCGCCGGCGAACAGTCTGATCTCGGACAGCTGGAACTGCGTGCCCATCGCGTAGCCGAACTCCAGACGGTAGTACAGGTACTCGTCCTGATTGGCGTTATCCACCAGATAGCCGTGCTCCACGAAGTTTTCGGAATACATATTGCCGTCCCAGACGTAGTCCAGCACCGTCCAATCGTTGCTCCAGGGGTCGTTAGTGCCCAGCAGCGTCCACTCGACGGGGTTGCGAGCGGGGTAGCTGGCGGTATCGTTTGCCGTGATCAGCACGTATGCGGACACCGTTGCAGGCTCGTGCAGGGCAAATTCGATGACGAGATTGTTCTCGTTGTAGCGATCGCCGCCGCATTTGGTGGTCTTGCCGTCAAAGAGGTTTTCGGGTTCCTCACCGCCCCAGACGGTCATACCGCTCACCTCTACCGAGGAGGAATCCACGTACAGAAGCTCTCTGTCCTCCAACAGATCCAAGAGCTCGCTCATGATGTAGGGAGTTTCCACATAGCCCTCTTCGTCGCCCTCGTCTCCGCCTTCATCGGGAAGCTCGGATGCAGTGGGTAGCTTGACCGTCACGTCGGAGAAGGAAATGCGAATGGAGGCCTCGGTGCCATCCGTACCGTCGGTAATGGCAACCAGATAGTCACCCCCTGCCTTGGAAAGATAGAGCGAAACCTTTTTCACGTCCGCGCTATCGTAGCCGGTCTCTTCTGCCAGCACGCTCCGCTTCATAGAGTAGCGAGCGTTCTGCGCATCGTACTCGTAGCTGTCGTCGTCAAACAGCACGTCGGGG
>JAFTKV010000086.1 GCA_017453085.1 Clostridia bacterium | reverse complement strand
GGCCGAAAGCCTGGCCAAGGCGACAAAGGGGCTGTCCCAACAGATGGGAGCACTCACCGATCGCTTGCGGGAAAAGCTCCCCTTTCTGGGCACCTTGTCGGAGGAGGCGCGGGATCGGCTGTTCGGCAATCTGCTGAACGAGGGGGTGTCCACTCTCTCCGCCAAGGTCACCGCCTGGGCAGGGCAGATGCTGATGAGCTTGCCCGGCGGTCTGTTCGTGACGGTGATCTTCCTGATGGCATCCTACTATCTCATCACCGATTTCGAACGGGTCAGCCGCTATCTCTCCCGACTTTTGCAGCGGCGAGCCGTGCAGAGGTTGGGAGGACTGCGCCATCGGCTCTTTTCCACCACCGTTTCCTATCTGCGTGCCTATCTGATCCTGTTTGCCATCACCTTCGGGGAGCTGCTCGTCGCCTTTCTCTTTTTGCGGGTGCGCTACGCCATTACGCTGGCCTTTCTCATCGCGCTGCTGGATGCTCTCCCCGCTATCGGCGTGGGGACGGTTCTGTTGCCCTGGGGCGCGCTGGAGCTGCTCACGGGGGCGACGGGTCGAGGGATTGCGCTCATCGTGATCTGGCTGCTGGTGACGCTGCTCCGTCAGCTTCTGGAGCCTCGGATCGTAGGGGCAAGGCTTGGACTTCATCCTTTGGCGGCATTGGCGGCGGTCTGGGCGGGCTTTCGCCTGATCGGCGTGTGGGGCTTGTTCATCGCACCCGTGGCAGCGATCCTGCTCCGAGGCGTTCTGGACGGCAGACGAAAGTGGGTTGAGGAGCACGACGAATGAAAGCAGACGGTGTTTGCCATGGTCGGTGCGATGCGTTCGCACATCTCCCGTAGGGGAGGGGCTTGCTCCTCCCGCCTCGAAGACGGCAACAAACGGTTCGCACCAAGGGAACGGGCGGCGAAAATGGGGATCTCCTCATCCCCCGCTCTGCAACATCACCTCTCTCCGCCGGAGAAGGCTTTATTGGTGCAAACCATTCCTCTATCGCAAAAAGGAACTCCACGGTGGGAGTTCCTTTATTTGAATCATATGAATCAGCGAAGGCAATGTCAACGAATAGGGGGGATGCGCTCCTCTCGGCGCTGCAATTGACTTTGTCTTTGCTCTGAGGCGGCAGCGATGATACCGCCGTCTGTTTCGGGGGGCGGATCAGTTAGGCAGACCGATAGATACTTTGTACGAGGAGTACTTGGAGGTAATGATGTTCGGGATAGCTATCGTTACGCTGAAGGATTCGTTACCTGCCAGCGTGCCGGTGGTGTAATTGCCCTCTTCAATGATTTTGTAGCCGTCGCCGTATACGGTCCAGCCGAGCTTGCAAACGCCGGCTGTTGTGAGCGTGCGGTGTCCGTTGACCGTGACCAGGATGGTGTCACCGTCTATCGCATAGGAGCAGGAGGTGACCTTGCCGCCGGATATGGACAGCGGATACCATGAGGAAGGGATGAAGTCACTCACGGGAACCGACTTGCCGCAACGGGAGCAGCTGTCGCCGCTGTAGGAGTGTCCCAGCGCAGAGCCGAAGGTCTTTCCGCAGGTGTTGCAATATTCTCCGGAGGTACAGGTTGCGTCAACCGTCTCGTGATCGCCGGCAGACGTGTATTCCGTGCCGCAACGATCGCAAATCTTACCGTGCTGGCAGGTAGCGGTGCCGCCGGTATGGGACAGCGCAGAGCCCTCGGTGGCGTCGCAGGAGGAACAGCGACGGGGCTCGGTGCAGGTGGCATCCATCCAGCCGTGCTCGCTCTTGGCGATGGTCTCGGTCTCCTCGTGGCCGCACTTTTGGCAGGAGCGGGTCTTGGAGCCGGTCTGGGAGCAGGAGGGCTGCTTGGTCACCGTCCAACTGCCGAAGCTGTGGTCGGTGCAGGCGGGCTCGTCCTCGGTGGTATCGGGTGCCTCTGTGACGTCGGGCGCGTTGGTCACGTCGGGCTGATCGGGTGTCTCGGTGCCGTTGGGCTGATCGGGTTCGTCGGGATTTATAATGACCTGGTTGGTCATCATTCCGCCGATGATGATCTGATTTCCGTTTTCGTCGGTCTCTACCTTGAAGGCGAAATCGCCGCCGTAGATCAGCTCTCCGTCGGAGGGGTAGGGATTTTCGGGCTCCTGTACCACGATGGTACAGCCGGCAAGAATGCTCAGCAGCAGGAGGATGCCAAAGAGCCACAGGGACAATCGTTTCATGGTGTCATTTCCTTTCTGAATTTAACTGTGAAGATACCGATAGAAGGGGAAAACGCTTTCTTTACCGCCAGTATAGCATACTTTTCCCCAATTGTCAAGGCAAATTGCCGTGGGATACGTCTATTATTTCCTTTCCTTGCATAAAATGGCGATACCAACGAGGAAAGAAGGAGAACTATGGAATCAAGATACATACCGGCGTCGATCCGCTCTGCGCTTTCGGGGATCGGTGCGGGACTGGCGGTGCTGGTGGTGGGTGCGCTGATCGCTCTTCGGCTGTCCGATCCCGGCGGATTTCTCACGGTGGCAGGTTACGGCGCGCTGGTGCTGGGTGCGGCGGTGTGCGGCATCCTCCAGGGAAGGAGCGGAGCTCCCCTGTCTGCCGCTCTGCTGGCGGCGGCACTCTACTGTCTGCTGCCCATGACGCTGTCGCTGATCCTGGGCGGCACCCAAGACTTTTGGCTGCGGGCGGCGGTCTATCTGGGGATGGCGGCCATCGCGCTGCTGACGGCGTGGCTGATCCCGTCTGCCAAGCCCCGCAGACGCTATCGCTACTGAAGAGAACCTGCTTTGGCCAAACGGTCAGAGCAGGTTCTTTGTTGGAAAATACAATATTATCCGCTTGACAGAAGGGAGGAGAATTGGTACAATAGAAAAAACGAAGGGAGGCGATAGAATGGACCTGATCGGATCGACGGCGCGGCTGTTGGCAGCAGCTTTGCTCTCCTGCGCTCTGCTGACTGCTTGCGGGGAGTCTGCCGACGTCACTCCGCAGACCTCAAGTCCGTCGGTGACCGTGACCACTGCCCTCACGACTCCTGCGCCAACGGTCACCACGGCGATCCCCACTACTGCGGCGGTCTCCACGACGGTAAAGCTGCCCGAGACCACCCCCACGCCCGAGACTACCGAAACGGACGAGCCGATCACCACGCCTGCGACCTCCGACACGGCAAAGCCCGTGACGACGGCTCCGCCCGTGACCTCTGCGCCTATAGCCGCCGCGACCACTACGGTAAAGCCGGTGACTACCGTGCCTATGACTACTACGACACCCCCCGTGACCACGCCGGCACAGCCGGAGACCTCTTTGCCCATCACTACCGCCCCGCCGCCCACCGAGACCGATTGTGATCGTGAGGTGCTGCAGCATAGCGATATCAAGGCGATGTGGCTCTCCCAGTACGATATGACCCCTATCTACACCATGGACGGCGTCCAGCGGGATCGGGAGAGCTATACTGCGCTGGTGCGATCCATGCTGGACAACCTAACTTCCATGGGCTTCAACACCATATTCCTGCAGGTGCGTCCCAACGCAGACAGTATGTATCCCTCCGATTATTATCCCATGTCCAAATACGTGGTGGGCGGCTACGGGACAGACGCCGCATACGATCCCGTGGCGATCCTCGTGGAGGAAGCCCACGCCCGCGGTCTGTCGATCCACGGCTGGATCAATCCGCTCCGCTGTATGACCGTCACCGAGATCGCCTCGGTGGACGGGCGGTATCCGATCCGTAAATGGTACGACGATAAGTCCCTGCACGGCAGATATATCGTGGAATATAACGGTTATTATTACTTAAATCCAGCCTATGAGGAGGTTCGTCGGCTGATCGCGGACGGCGTCGCCGAGCTACTTGACCAATACGCCTTCGACGGACTCCACATGGACGATTATTTCTATCCCACCACCGATCCCTCCTTCGATGCCGAGGCATACGCCGACTACCGTCGGGAGGGCGGCAGGGAAGAGCTGGCCGATTTCCGCCGCTCCCGCATTGATCTTTTGGTACGGCTGCTGTACGGGACGGTCAAAGCCGAGTGCGACGATTTGCTGTACGGCATCAGCCCAGCCTGCAATCTGAAGACGGTGTACAACGTCCAATACGCCGACGTGTACAATTGGTGCGCAAACGACGGGTACATCGACTACATCTGTCCGCAGGTCTATACCGGCTTTGCCCACGACTCGCTGGATTTCATATCGATCTGCAACACCTTCAATGAGATGATAGGGACCGATTCGGTGCGGCTGCTGATCGGAATGTCCCTGGGCAAGGCCTATCAGGGCTACGACAACTGGGCGGGTAGCGGCAAGTACGAGTGGCGCGACCATAAGGATATCCTCCTGCGCAGCCTCGACTACACCGACACGCTGGAGCATTGCATCGGCGTTTCGGTCTTCTGCTACCAATACTTCTACGATCCCCTCACGGGCGTTGCGGTGCAGGAAACCGCCGAGGAGGTTGCCAATCTCCTTCCCCTGCTGAAGGAGATCTCCTGGAAGGAAGAAAAACCAACAGAATAACGAAATAACACGGATAGCAACCGCTATCCGTGTTTCAGACTGATGACAAAGTTACCCCTTCCGCTGGCACCAGCCAAGGAAAGGGGTAGG